>JAFUQL010000250.1 GCA_017472375.1 Oscillospiraceae bacterium
CGGAAGCCTTCTTCATAGGCTCAAGCAGGCTGCGCTCGGGCTCGACCTTGCTCAGCACGCTGTAATCGGTACCAGTCATGCCGCGGCGGCCCGGAGTAGTCGGCTTATACTTCTTAATAGCCATTGCTAGTCTCCTTTTTGATCTTATGAATTCTTATCGGGGTCATATCCCCATATGCGAGCCCTCGGCGGGCTCAGTCGGTTACACCATGGACTCGAAGAAGTCGATGCCCTTGGAATCCTGCTTCAGGGTGACGATGGCCTTCTTGCTCTTGGCAGTGTAGCCGGCGTGCATGCCCTGGCGGCGGTAACGGCCGCGCACGTTGATGGTGTTGACCTTCTCGACCTTCACACCGAACAGGGCCTCGACCGCCTGGGCGATCTCGATCTTGTTGGCGGAGGTAGCCACCTTAAAGGTGTACTTCTTCTCGGCGATGCCCTGCATGGAGTTCTCGGTGATGACAGGGGCCAGGATGATATCATGTGCAGTCTTCATTAGCCCAGAACCTCCTCGATCTTCTTGGCAGCGGCCACGCTGACGACCAGCTTCTCGGCGTTCACGACGTCGTAGGTGTTCACGCTGGTGGCGACGGTGGTCTTGACGCCGGGGATGTTGGCAGCGCTCTTGACGAACATGGGGTTCACCACATCGGCGACCACCAGGTTCTTCTTGCCGGCGCCGATGGCGCTCAGCATGCTGACAACGGCCTTGGTCTTGTACTCGGTAGCGGCCAGCTCGTCAACCACGATCAGGTTGCCGTTCAGGGCCTTGTCGGACAGAGCGCTCAGGATGGCCAGGCGCTTGACCTTCTTGTTGATGTGGTAGCTGTAGTCGCGGGGCTTGGGGCCCAGGGCGACGCCGCCGTGAGTCCAGTGAGGAGCACGGGTGGAACCCTGACGGGCGTGACCGGTGCCCTTCTGACGCCAGGGCTTACGACCGCCGCCGGAAACCTCGCTGCGGGTCTTGGTGCTCTGGGTGCCCTGGCGCTGGTTGGCCAGGAAGTTCACGATGGCGATGTGAACAGCCTTCTCGTTGGGGGTGATGCCGAAGACAGCGTCGGAAAGCTCCACAGTGGAAACCTTCTGGCCGTCCTTGTTCAAAACGTCAAAATTTGCCATTGTGCTTTCCTCCTTTACGCCTTCACGCTGTCGGTCAGGGTGACCACGGCGCCCTTGGGGCCGGGGACAGCGCCCTTGACGGCGATCAGATTGTTCTCGACGTCGACCTTGACGACGGTCAGGTTCTGCACAGTCACGCGCTCAGCGCCCATGTGGCCGGGCAGCTTCTTGCCCTTGAACACGCGGCTGGGGGTGGAGCAGGAACCCATGGAGCCGGCATGGCGGGCCACAGGGCCGGTGCCGTGGCTCTCGCGCAGGCGATGGCCGTTCCAGCGCTTGATGGTGCCCTGGTAGCCCTTGCCCTTGCTGATGCCGGACACATCGATGCGGTCGCCGGCGGTGAAGACGTCGGCCTTCAGGATGTCGCCCACGTTCATGGCGGCGATGTCATCCAGACGGAACTCGCGCAGGGTGCGCTTGGGAGCCACGTCAGCCTTGTCGAAGTGGCCCTTGGCGGCCTTGTTGACCTTCTTGGCGCTGATCTCGCCGAAGCCCAGCTGAACAGCCTGGTAGCCGTCGCTCTCGACGGTCTTCTTCTGCACCACGGTGCAGGGGCCGGCCTCGATCACAGTGACGGGAACGACCTTGCCGTTCTCGTCGAACAGCTGGGTCATGCCCAGCTTCTTGCCGATGATACCTTTGATCATTGTTTGCAAATCCTCCTGTTAAAGGTTATTGGTTGGCACCGGGTTATGTGCCAACTTGACCTCTCCGCTTCTGCGGATCGATCTCGTCGCTGTACTGCCACACCGGCAGTTGGCGGCGCTGTGGGCCTCCCTTACCGGCCCGTTGTGGGGTTACAGCTTGATCTCGATCTCCACACCAGCGGGGAGCTGCAGGCTCGTCAGAGCCTCGACCGTCTTGTTGGACGGCTTCAGAACGTCGATCAGACGCTTATGGGTGCGGTTCTCAAACTGCTCACGGCTGTCCTTGTACTTATGGACGGCACGCAGGATGGTCACCACTTCCTTGTCGGTGGGCAGAGGAATGGGGCCGGACACGCGAGCGCCGGTGCGCTTAGCGGTCTCAACGATTCTCTCTGCGGCGGCATCCACCAGCTGGTGGTCATAGCTCTGTAAACGAATTCTGATCTTTTCCTTGACTGCCATTGCTTACGCCTCCTAAATGTTTTCCTTTGGCGAGCCGATAAATGACTGTTACACCGCGCCGGGTGTTCAACTTTTTCCCATAACAAAAGCCGGTGAACCGCTTAGGCGCAGTTCCCCCGGACAGAACTATGGCAAAGCACACGAACATTGGTTCGCTGAGTAACTAGCGAACATATCCCTTTGCACTCAATCATTCTTTCGCCCGGTTCTAGACTCGGACATACTCCGCGGAAAAACCCGTACACGGTACGGCAACCTCCCGCATCATCGCATATCGTGGCTTGCATGCTGACTTGCCATGCAAGCCTTTCGCAGCCGAAAATTATAATAGCACACTGTGCCCGGTGTTGCAAGTGTTTTTTTCAAAAAAATCGAAATTTTTTCGGATTTTTTTGCGGTCTTCCGCCGCCTGTCCTGCCAAGGGCAGTATGGGCGGCGTTCGGCCCGTTCAAACACCCGAACCACCCTTTTCGGCAGCCCGCTCAAGGTGTGCGCCCCGGCGGCAGTGCCGGTGCGCTCTCGAACTCCACTAGTATACTACCCTTTTTCGCCTGCTGTCAACGGTTTTTTGAAAAAACGCAAAAAAAGACCGGCGTGCAGGCGGCACGCCAGTGCTGGGGTCATTTCTTCTCGGCCAGCCGCCCGGCGAGGGCGGGGTCGGGGGTGATGTAGGCGGTCTCGTACCGCTCGTAGAGCACCATGCCGGGCTTCAGGTCGCCGGTCTTGCGGATGTTCCGCACCTCGGTGTAGTCCACGGCCACCTTCACGCCCTTGGCCTGGCTGGAGTGCAGCACGGCCAGCTGGGCGGCCTCCTCCTTGGTGGAGTCGGGGATGTCCCGGCCCTCGCTCATCACCACGGTGTGGCTGCCGGGGGCATCCTTGGTGTGGAACCACAGATCCTTGCCCCGGGCGGTGTGAAGGGTCAGCTTGTCGTTCTGCAGGTTGTTGCGCCCCACCAGGATGAGGAACCCGTCGGAGGAGCGGTAGCGGTAGAAGTCGGCGGGCTTCTGCTTCTTGTCCCGCACCTTGTAATATTTCAGGTAGCCCTGGCTTTTCAGCTCGGCGCGGATCTCGCCCAGCGCCTGCTCGCCCGGGGCGGCCTCCACCTCGTACAGCACCGTTTTCAGGTACTCGATCTCGTGTTCGCCCTCGGCCAGCAGCTTCACCAGCATTTTAGCGGCGGTCTGCTTTTTCTTGTAATCCCGGAAGTACTTCTGGGCGTTGGCCACCGGGGACAGGCGCACATCCAGCGGGATGGTGACCTCCTGCCCATCGTAGTAGTTGGTGACGGTCACCGACTTGGCGCCCTTCTGGATGGCCCAGAGGTTGGCCTGCAGCAGCTCACCGAACACCCGCAGCCGGTCGCTGCTCTCGCTCTGAGCCAGCTCCTCCTTGCGGGCGGCCTGCTTGCGCACGGCGCGGTCCAGCAGGTTCTTGACCGTCTTGTGCAGGTCCTTGCTCTTCTGGCGCAGCCGCTCGGCCCGGTCCTTGTCCGAGTAGTACCCCTCCAGCAGGGCGCTGAAGCCGGGGTACTCCACCAGCCTGGCCTTCGGCCCGTACTGGGCGGGGCGCAGGAAGGTGAACTCAATGGGCTTGCCCTCGGGGGTGAACACCGCGATAGGGGTGCCGCCGGCGGCGTACTCCTCCCGGATGCCCTCGATGGCCTCCACCAGCGCCTTCTGCTGGGCGGGGGTCAGGCGGTCGGCGTCGGGGGCGGCGTCCCCCAGCGCCCGGAAGGCCGCCTCCCGGCAAATGATCGGGCCCACGCCGGCCTCGGTGCGCACCAGCGCATCGGCGGCGGGCAGGTCCTTCTGGCAGGCGGCTGCCACCAGGCCGGCGGCGCTGCCCTCGAAGAAGTCCGGCTTGTTGGGGCGGGGCGGCATGGTGTAGGGCAGGCCGGGCAGAAGCTGGCGCACCTCGCTGTCCTCAAAGTCCACCCGCTTCAGCGCGTCGATGATGCGGCCGTTCTGAGTCAGCACCAGATTGGAGTAGCGGCCCATCAGCTCGGCGGCCAGGGTGTTCTTCACCAGGTCGCCCATCTCGTTCACGCACTGGAAGTCGAAAAAGACGATGCGCTCGCCCTGCTCCATGCGCACATCCAGCAGCCGGCCGCCGGACAGGTGCTTGCGCAGCAGCATACAGAAGCTGGGGGGCACCGCGGGGTTCTCGAAGCTCTCCTCGGTGAAGCACACCCGGGCGGAGCCGCTGCGGGCGCTGAGCAGCAATTTGAAGGTCTGGGTGCGGGTGCGCATGGTCAGCAGCACCTCGTCCCGGGTGGGCTCAAAGATCTTGTCGATCCTGGCATCCACCAGCGTTTCTTTCAGTTCCCGGGCTGCCAGAGCCAGGGTGGCGGCATCCAATGCCATAGGGGTTCACCTCGCTTGGGTCGTATGGGGGGCTCTGCGGCTCCCCTTATAATACCTATTTATATAGGGGCGTGTGGGAACGGCGGTCAGGATCGCATCGATCTGACCCGTTCCCTGCCCCGTTTTGGGCGGTCGGTTCGGCTCACAGGTAGTCGAAGGGGTCGCGGTTGGTCTCGCTGACCAGCACCTCCACCCCGGGGACGGCCTCGCCCAGCCGGCGGGCGATCTCCTCTGCCACCGGCCACTCGGTGCCGAAGTGCCCCGCCGCCATCAGGGTAAAGCCCTCCCCGGCGGCGTCCAGCGCGGCGTGATGGCTCACCTCGCCGGTGAGCAGGGCATCCGCACCGGCGGCCATGGCGTCGGTCCACATGCCGCCCGCCGCGCCGCCCACCAGCGCCAGACGGCGCACGGCGGTGCCGCCGTCCACCCACTTCACCGGGGTGTTCAGCCGGTCGGAGACCAGCTCGGCCAGCTCCACCGCATCCATGGGCTGGGGCAGGGTGCCCACCCGGCCCAGCACGGCGAAGGGCTCCACCTCGGTCAGCCCGAACCGGGCCGCCAGCAGGTCATTCACGCCGCCGTCGGCCGCATCCAGGTTGGTGTGCATGCAGACGGCGGAGATGCCCGCCTGCGCCAGCTTCATGGGCAGGCTGGCCGCGGTCAGCCGCTTCAGGGGCTGGAAGATCACCGGGTGATGGCACACGATCATCTCGCAGCCCTTCTCGGCGGCCTCCTGCACCACCGCGCCGGTGATGTCCAGCGCGGTCAGGATGCGGCGCACCGGCCGGTCGCAATCCACCAGCAGGCCGGGGTTGTCCCAGCCCTCGGCCAGCTCCATGGGGGCCCACTGCTCCATGCAGGCCAGCACCTGCTTTGTGGTAACGGTCGTCATGGTCTCTCTCCTTCTCCCGGGGCGTGTGCGCCCCAAAATAAGCCCTTGCAGGCGCGTCTGCCCGTTCAGCAGGGTCGTTCTCCCCTGCCGCAGCAAACGGCCCACAGGGCGCAAAAACAGCGTTTCCAGCGCAATACCTGCCCGGGCGTAAAACGCCTCAGGGCAGGCCGTCAGCCCTCCAGGAGCCCTTCCAGCTCGGCCAGCAGCCGGTCGATGGGCTCCCGCTCCGGCCCGGGCGCGCCGATGCGGTACTTCTGCAGCTTGGGCAGCTGCTGGCGCAGGTAGCTCTGCCAGCCCTCTGCGCCCTCCAGATGGCCCAGGATGCAGAACCGCCCGGTGGGCTCCTCCGCCTCGCCGGTGTACTCGGCGGCGATCACCGTGTACCAGCGCCCGTTGGCGTGGGCCAGCCGCTCCTCCACCATGGCGAAGCCGCTGCGCCGCAGCCAGCGCCGCAGGATGGAGTGCTTGGTGGCGGGCACCAGCACCAGCCGCACCGCCGGGTCAAACACCCAGCGGGCGGCCTCCAGGATCTGAATGATGGTCTCGGTGCCCATGCCGGCGATGATCACGTCCTGCACCTCGCCGGGCTGCAGCACCGAAAGGCCGTCCCCCAGGCGGAGGTCGGCCTTGTGGATGAGTCCTTTTGCGGTCAGGTTGCGCTCGGCCACCGACAGGGGCATGGGGCGCAGGTCGGCGGCAATGACCCGGGGACAGCGCCCGCTGCCCAGCAGGGCCGCCGTCAGGATGCCATGGTCGCAGCCGATGTCCGCCGCCGGGTGCCCGGGGCGCACCAGCTCAGCCGCCGCCCGCAGCCGCGCGTCCAGGTGCATGGCTCAGTTGCCGAAGTGGGCGTTCAGGTTCTCCACCAGAGCGTCCACGTCGGTGCCGTGCACGGCGCAGGCCTGCTCCAGGCTCTCGCCGCGGGAGTGGGGGCAGCCCAGGCAGTGCATGCCGATCTCCAGGAAGTAGGGCGCAGTGGTCTCGTCGGCGTCCAGGATGTCGCCGATGATGGTGTCCTTGGTGATGATCATGGTCTTGGTCTCCTTCTTGGGCGCGGCTTTCGCGCCGGTGATGAACTCTTTCAGTTTGTTAATCATACCCGGTTTCTCCTTTCTTTGCAAGAGCGGGTCAGTGTGCGGCGTACAGGTACATGGCCTGCATCAGGGCCAGCGCGGGCAGCAGCACCGCGCCGAGGCGCACCGGGCGGCTCAGGTCGCGCCCAAGGCGCAGCCAGCCGTTCTCGCCCCACAGCAGCAGGGCCAGCGGCAGCACCGGCAGGAAGTACCGCCCCTGCAGGCCGAACAGGATCTCATAGTTGACGGGGGTCCAGGTGAGGCAGGCGAACACCAGCAGCCCGCTGACCCCCGCCAGAATGAGGGCCATGGTCCAGCGGTGGGCCTTCCCCAGCCGGGGAGC
>JAFUQL010000032.1 GCA_017472375.1 Oscillospiraceae bacterium
GCACCTCCACCACTCCCTTCCCCGAGCAGTACCGCGTCATGTTCGAGGGCATCCCCTGCTGGCCCAAGCTGCCCAACCTGTTCAAGCCCCTGAAGGCCAATGGCGTCAACGTCACCGCCGTTGTGTACGCTCCCGCTTTCGGCTTCGTGTACAACAACATGGACGAGATGGTCCGCGCCTACTGCAAGGCTCCCAACTCCGTCTGCATCGAGCAGGGTGTTGCCTGGCGTGAGGGCATCTGCGTTGCCAACAAGGTTGACGGCGTTCTGGTGCACTACAACCGCAGCTGCAAGCCCTGGTCCGGCTACATGGCCGAGATGCAGCGCCGCTTCACCGCCGACCTGGGCATCCCCTGCGCCGGCTTCGACGGCGACCAGGCTGATCCCCGCAACTTCAACGCTGCCCAGTATGAGACCCGCGTTCAGGGCCTGGTGGAAGCCATGGAGCAGAACGCCAAGAAGAAGGAGGGCTAAGGTATCATGAGCATTGAGATCCTGCTGAATGAGTTTAAAGTTGCCGCTTCCAGCCCCAACCAGCTGCTGAAGAAGTACAAGGATGAGGGCAAGAAGGTCATCGGCGTTCTGCCTTACTACGCTCCCGAGGAGCTGGTCTACGCCGCCGGCATGGTCCCCATGGGCATGTGGGGTTCCAACAACAAGACCATCATGCGCGCTAAGGAGTACTGCGCCACCTTCTACTGCACCATCGCCCAGCTCGCTCTGGAGATGCTGCTGGACGGCACCATGGACCAGCTGGATGGTGTGATCACCCCCACCATCTGCGACACCCTGCGTCCCATGAGCCAGAACTTCCGCGTTGCCATCGGCGACAAGATCCCCACCATCTTCCTGGCCCATCCCCAGAACCGTTTTGCTGACTGGGGCGTGCAGTTCTGCATCGACCAGTACACCAACGTGAAGAAGATGCTGGAGAAGATCGCCGGCAAGGAGATCACCAACGAGGACATCCAGAACGCCATCAAGGTCTACAACGAGAGCCGCGCTGCTCGCCGCGAGTTTGTGAAGCTGGCCAACGCCCACTGCGACGTGGTCAACCCCATCCAGCGCAGCGCCGTTCTGAAGGCCTTCTGGTTCATGGAGAAGCCCGAGTACACCGCCAAGCTGACCGCTCTGAACGCCGAGCTGGCTGCTCTGCCTGTCTGCGACTGGAAGGGCACCAAGGTCGTCACCAGCGGCATCATCTGCGACAATCCCAAGCTGCTGCAGATCTTCGTTGACAACAACATCGCCATCGCTGCCGACGACGTGGCCCACGAGAGCCGCGCCTTCCTGTGGGATGTGCCCGAGTGCGAGGACGGCCTGATGGCTCTGGCTCTGCAGTTCAAGAACATCGACTACGATGTCCTGCTGTACGATCCCGCCTCTGCCGAGAACCGCCGCGGTGAGTTCGTCGCCAACCTGGTCAAGGAGAGCGGCGCTCAGGGTCTGGTCCTGTTCATGCAGCAGTTCTGCGACCCCGAGGAGATGGAGTACCCCTGCCTGAAGAAGGCTCTGGATGCTCAGAACATCCCCCACATCAAGCTGGGCGTCGACCAGCAGATGCGCGACTTCGGTCAGGCTGCTACCGCCATCCAGGCGTTCGCCGACGTGCTGAGCATGCAGTAAGCTCATTCTGAGCCGACCTTCGCATAGCACCAAGTGAATCACGACCGCGCTGTACCCGCAAGGGTGCAGCGCGGTTTTTGTTTTGCCCAAGCCCTTCAAGCATAAGAAACGTACAAAATGTACAAAAGTTGTAGAAATTCGCTTGAAAATTATAAGCACATGTGATAACATATACAAAACAAAAGTCAATCTGGGTCGGCTGGCGGGGCACACCCCTCGGGGTGTGTTTTCTTTTTTTATTGAAGCGCCGCAGGTTTTGAGGCGGCCGGCCGACAGGGTGGGGACAGCCGCCCGCAATTCCAATGCGTTGAGGTGATCGGTATGAATGACATGATGCTGTATTTGAGGCAGATGAATTTCCCCTCGATCCTGTTCCGCCTGCTGCTGGCGATGCTCTGCGGCGGCCTGATCGGCCTGGAACGGGGCAAAAAGCACCGGGCGGCGGGCTTCCGCACCTACATGCTGGTCAGCCTCGGCGCGGCGCTCACCATGATCCTGGGCCAGTATGAGTATCACATGGTGACCCATGCCTGGTCCGGCGCAGCGACCCTGCTGGGCATCAAGACCGATGTGAGCCGGTTCGGCGCGCAGGTCATCAACGGCGTGGGCTTTTTGGGCGCGGGCACGGTCATCGTCACCGGCCGCCAGCAGGTGAAAGGTCTGACCACCGCAGCGGGCCTGTGGGCCTCTGCCTGCATGGGCCTGGCCAGCGGTGCGGGTTTCTATGAGTGCGTGGGTGTGGCGTTTGCGCTGATCCTCCTGTCGCTGAATGTGTTTTCCCGCATTGAGGACTTCATCGTGAAGAACGCCCGCAACATGAACGTGTTCATTGAGTTCGACACGCTGGACGACGTGGGCACCATCATTGCGCTGATCAAATCGAAAAATGTACATATTTACGAGGTGGACATCGACCACGGCCAAAACGAGCAGGGGAAATTTCCCAGCGCGGTGTTCTCGCTGCGTCTGGAGAGGCACACCCCGCACACGGAGCTGCTGAGCGCTCTGGCGAAGCTGGACTGTGCCCGAAGCATCGAGGAGACCTGAGGGGAGGAGAACATATGCTTGCAGTATTCAACGGATTTCGAACCATCAATCTGGTCACCATCGCGCTGCGCATGGCGCTGGCGGTGGTCTGCGGCGGTGTCATTGGCCTGGAGCGCGAGTACAAGCGCCGACCGGCCGGCTTCCGCACCCACATTTTGATCTGCCTGGGCGCGGCGATGACCACCCTCATCAGCCAGTATCTGTACCTTGTGCAGAATCTGTACACCGACATGGCCCGCCTCGGCGCTCAGGTGGTGGCCGGCATCGGCTTCATCGGCGCGGGCACCATCATCGTTACCCGGCGCCAGCGCGTCAAGGGCCTGACCACGGCGGCCGGCCTGTGGGCGGTGGGCATCATCGGCCTGTGCCTGGGCGCCGGCTTCTACGAGGGCGGCATTGCAGCCACCGTGCTGATCCTGCTTGCAGAGCTGGTGCTCGCCAAGATCGAATACCGTCTGCTGGATCATGCGCCGGAGGTCAACCTGTATATGGAATACAGAAACAAGGATTGCCTGGACCAGGTCCTGACGCTGTTCCGGGAAAGCCAGGTGCGCGTGCTGCACCTGGAGATCACCCGCGCCAGCAACGACGAGCGCCACAACGCCTGTGCCATCTTTGCACTGCGCCTGCCACGCCGCCAAAGCTCCGAAAAGGTGCTGACGATGGTGTCTGCGGTCAACGGGGTTGTCTCCGCTGAGGAATTGTAAAACACCGCAATCCGTTCTTTGGACGATTCTGCAAACAATGGCCTCGCTGGGGGCGAAAAATCGGCATTTTGAACGAAAAATTTGGACAAAAACAAAGGTCTGTGCAAGAAAACGGGAATGCTTTTGGTGAAAATACTCAAAACTTTGCATCAAAAGCGTGAATAAATAGTGCGTTTTTTGTTGACAGAATGGGAACAAAAGAATAAAATAGAACCAATGGAACGATTGCCGTCCGACCTCTTTTCCGCAGACTTCCAGTTGTTGAAAAGGCGCCGGGCGGCGAGCCGTTAAAATGAAAAAGGAGTGACAAACAAAATGAAAAAGGCATTGGCATTGATCCTGGCTCTGGTCATGATGCTGTCTCTGTGCGCTTGCGGTGGTAGTGCTTCCTCCGCTCCCGCCAGTGAGGCTGCTAGTGAGGCCGCCAGCGAGGCTACCGATCCCGCTGACGACTACTACCTGGAGATCAAGTTCTCCAACGTGTTCCAGCCTACCGAGTGGAACTACAAGGCTTCCGAGAAGCTCGCTGAGATGATCACCGAGCGCACCGAGGGCCACATCTCTGTGACCTACTACGGCCAGAACGAGCTGGACTGCTACGGTGACTCCGTCACCCAGGCTGTCAACGGTGCTAACTGGATGGGTCTGGAAGAGCCCTCTCTGTTCGCTGACTACTGCGGCGACGCTGCCCTGCTGATCGGCCCCATGCTGTACAGCAGCGACGAGGAGTACAACTACGTGATGGATTCTGACATCGTCGCCGATGTTAAGGCCCGTCTGGCTGAGGAGAACATCCACATCCTGGATACCCACTACTCCTTCGGCTTCCGCTCTGTCGTCACCAACCGCGACGTCTACACCCCCGAGGATCTGAACGGCGTGAAGCTGCGTGCTACCTCTTCCGCTATGTTCTCCAAGACTGTTGAGTGCCTGGGCGCTATCCCCACTCCCATGTCCTTCACCGAGTGTCTGTCCGCCATCTCTTCTGGCGTTGTTGAGGGCTTCGAGGGCTCTACCTCTACCCTGGCCGGCGCCGGCGCTCCCTACGAGCTGGTCAAGAAGGTCGCTCTGACCAACCACCTGATCGCCACTCGTTGGCTGTTCATGCCCGAGGATCTGTACCAGTCCATCCCGGAGAAGTGGCGCAACATCATCGACGAGTGCGCTGTTGAGTGCGGCATGTGGGAGCAGCAGATGTGTGCTGAGGACGAGGCTGTCCAGAAGGAGAAGCTGGCCGCTGAGGGCGTGACCTGGAACGAGGTCGACCTGGATGCCTTCACCGAGGCTTGCGCTCCCGTCTATGACTGGATCGTCGAGGAGTACGGCGCTGATCCCACCCTGAAGGATAAGCTGGTTGCCATGGTTCAGGAGTTCCGTGCCAACAACGCTTGATCTGCGCGTTTCCAAGTAATATTTTAACTCTGATGCATTGAGCTCTCAATGACGGAGGGCTGCCGGTGTGAGCCGGTAGCCCTCTGTTATTTAAAGAAAGTGCTTCACAACATTTTCGAGGACACAATATGAAAGAAAAAGTCACATTGAAGTCCGTACTGAAGAACTTTGATGCGATCCTGGCCTCGACCACGCTGCTCATCTGCGTGATCCTGGTCAACGCGAACATCATCATGCGTTACTTCTTCCATGCCCCGATCACCTGGGCTGAGGAGACTGTTACGAGTCTTTTTGTATGGACTGCTTTTATCGGCAGTGCTTATGCTTACCGCAAGCATGAGCATCTGGGTGTTGACATTCTGGTCAAAAACCTGCCCGAGGGCACCCGCCGCGTGATCTCCAGCGTGATGGCCGTCGTCGAGCTGCTGTTCCTGATCATGCTGACCGTCATCAGCGCTCAGTATGTCTATCACCTGATCTTCAACCGCCGCGGTGAGTTTGACCCCGTTCTGACTGACCTGATGCGCGTTCCCAAGTGGTGGACCGGTATCGCCGTGCCTCTGGGCTTCGGTCTGTCTACCTACCATTCCGTTCGTTTTATGTTCCATCGCTTCCGCGGCATCACTGCGGATGATGAGCTGGCTGAGGAAGGAGGCGACGAGGCATGACACTGGAATTCATTGAACTCGTTCCTGCGTTCCTGGTCCTGGGCCTTTACCTGCTGGGCATGCCCATCGTGTACGCCCTGTTCGGCTCCACCTTCTTCTACTTCCTGTTCATCGACACAACCTCTCAGCCCTGGCTGATCCTGCAGAAGGTCATGAACTCCACCCAGTCCTTCTCTCTGCTGGCCATCCCGTTCTTCATCATGTCCGGTTCGGTCATGAGCTATGGCGGCCTGAGTGAAAAACTGATGGACTTCTGTGAATGTGTCACAGGCCACATGAAGGGCGGTCTGGCACAGGTCAACGTTCTGCTGTCCATGCTGATGGGCGGCTGCTCCGGCTCCGCCAACGCGGACGCCGCCATGGACGCTCGTATGCTGTGCCCTGAGATGGAGAAGCGCGGTTACTCCAAGGCATTCTCTGCCGCCGTTTCCGCTGCCTCCTCGGCTGCCACCCCTGTTATTCCTCCGGGAGTCAACCTGATCGTGTACACCCTGATCGCTCAGGCGTCTCTGGGTCGTACCTTCGCGGCCGGTTATGTGCCCGGCATCATGATGTCGGTCGGTATGATGATCACCACCGCCATCATCGCCCACAAGCGCAACTACCCCCGTACCCGCGATAAGTTCCCTCCCATCAAGGAGGTCCTGAAGCAGGCGCTGATTTCCTTCTGGGGCCTGTTCTTCCCCTTCGGCATCATCATCGGTCTGCGCCTCGGCATGTTCACCCCCTCTGAGGGCGGTGCCTTCGCCGTTCTGTACGCGTTCATCGTTGGTCAGTTCATCTACCGGAAGCTGAACCTCCGCGAGCATCTGGTCCCCATCCTGATGGAGTCCATCTCCGGCACTTCTTCCGTCGTTCTGATCATGGTCTCCGCCAACGTGTTTGGTCAGTACCTGTCTTGGATCAACATGCCCAAGATCCTGGCCAGCGCGATCCTGTCGGTCACCACCAACAAGTACATCTTCCTGGCGCTGGTCAACGTCGTCCTGCTGATCATGGGTATGTTCCTGGAAGGCGGCGCGGTGCTGATGATCACCACCCCGCTGCTGCTGCCTGTGGCTCTGCAGATGGGCATTGATGTGTATCACTTCGGTCTGGTTGCCATCGTCAACATCATGCTGGGCGGTCTGACTCCTCCCTTCGGTTCGATGATGTTCACCGTCTGTGGTATTACAGGATGTAAGATCTCGGATTTCTTGAAGGAGATCTGGCCGTACATTCTGACCCTGCTGATCGTTCTGATCCTCATCACCTACTGCCCGATCCTGGTCACCATCGTGCCCGACCTGATGTATGGTCCTTCGGCGCTGTGATCGGAATAACCTAATGTACGCGGTCTGAGGGGCTCTGGCGAGCCCCTCAGATTTTTTTCATCGATACAGGAGAACCGGTATGACCTATTACAAGGTGACCATGCGTCACACGGAGAAGACGCTTGAGAAGCTGTCCCATATGCAGTACGATCTGTTCAGCGGCGGCAACCAGATGGCGCGTACCGTCATCAGTCTGGCTGCGCTGATCACCGGCGTACTGAATTTCTCCGAATGGTGGGGATGCCTGCTGCTGATCTACGGCAGCTATATGTCGTCGAGCAAGTATGCCTCGGCCAACCATGGCGTCCACAAAATGGTGAAGCAGATCAAAGCAGCCGGCCTGGAACTTCCTTCCTCCCGGTATGAGTTCGAGCACAAGGAGATGCAGGTCTATACCCTGCCTGAGGGCACCCGCCTGGGCCAGCCGCTGAAGTATGCCGACGTCCTGCGCATGGCGGAGGACGAGGAGTACTTCTACCTGTTCCGCGATGAAAGAGGCGGTTACATGATCCCGAAAAAAGAGCTGGGCAAGGAGGTGGAGTCCTTCCGCGCTTTTATGAAGGAAAACGGACTGACCCCCTCCAACCGGATCACGCCGTTGGAGAAGATCGTGCGGGCGTTCAAGAAAAAGAACGGCGGCAAGAAGCAAAGCGGCGCCTTCGGGAATCTGCTGATCGGCAAACAGCAGCCCCCAAAAATGAAGAGCAGCCAGCACCGGAAGAAGAAGTGACCCGGCGCCCCGGCTGAATACGAAAAAACGCCCCCGCGTGCAAACTTCTGCACGCGGGGGCGTTTTTGTGTTTCAGCATTCAGCGGGGCGGCCGGGTGCGGGCCCCTCAGGCGTCGCCGCGCCGGATCACATGGACTCGGGCACGTTGATCTTGAACATGGTCAGCACGTTGCGGATGACCTGGCGGGTGCCCAGGCACAGGGCGATGCGGGCCTGCTGGGTGACCGGCTCGGCGTCCTTGATGCGGCAGCTGCCGTAAAACTTATGGAATGCACCGGCCAGATCGGCCACATAGTGGTTGATGCGGGCGGGGTCATAGCGCTGGGCGGACAGTACGATCTCAGCAGGGAAGGCGGCCAGCAGACGCACCAGTTCCTGCTCGGCGGGCTCGGCGAAGGCGTAGCCCGCCCAGGCGTCTGCGCCCTGGTAGGCAGTGCCCTCGCTCTCCAGCTTGCGCAGGATGCTGCAGATGCGGGCGTGGGCGTACTGCACATAGTACACGGGGTTGTCGCTGTCCTGGCGGATGGCCAGATCCAGGTCAAAGTCCATGGCGCTGGCGGCCTGCTGCTGGTTGAACAGGAAGCGGGCGCTGTCGATGGGCACCATGTCCAGCAGGTCGGTCAGGCTGATGGCCTTGCCGCTGCGCTTGCTGATGCGCACGGGCTCGCCGTCCTTCATCAGGTTCACCAGCTGCATCAGCACCACGTCCAGCTTGCTGCCGTCCAGGCCGATGGCGTCCATGGCGCCCTTCATGCGGGCCACATGGCCGTGGTGGTCGGCGCCCCAGATGTCGATGGACTTGTCAAAGCCACGGGTGGCCAGCTTGTCGTAGTGGTAGGCGATGTCGGCGGCGAAGTAGGTGGGGATGCCGTTGGCGCGCACCAGCACCTCGTCCTTGACCTCCTCCTCGCTGCCGTCGTCCTTGCGCTTCTTGTTGGCGGTGCCGTACTTGGCGGCATACTGGGCGCTGCGGTACATGATGGCGCCGTCCTCGGCCTTGTAGCAGGCGCCGCTGGCCAGAAGCTGGTCCACCACCGCCTGCACCGCGCCGCTGGCGTGCAGGGTGCTCTCCTTGAACCAAACGTCGTAGGTGATGCGGTACTTGCCCAGATCCTTCTCCAGATTCTCGATGTTGATGGGCAGGGCGAAGTCGATCAGCGCCTTGCTGCGCTCAGCTTCGTCGGCGTTCAGGTACTTGTCGCCGTGCAGGTCAGCAAAGGCCTTGGCCCGCTCGATGATGTCCGCGCCCTGGTAGCACTCCTCGGGCAGGGGACAGGCCTCCTCGCCCAGATAGAGCTGGCGGTAGCGCACCGACAGGCTCTTGCCGAACTTCTGGATCTGGTTGCCCGCATCGTTCAGGTAGAACTCGCGGGTGACCTCGTAGCCGGCCCACTCCAGCACGGCGGCCAGGCAATCGCCCAGAGCGCCGCCGCGGGCGTTGCCGATGTGCATGGGGCCGGTGGGGTTGGCGGAAACAAATTCCACGTTATAGCGCTGACCCTGACCGAAATCGGTGCGGCCATAGGCCTCATTGGTGCTGGCGGCCAGCACCACGCCGGTGAACCAGCTCAGAGAGGCATACAGGTTGATGAAGCCGGGACCGGCGATCTCCACCCGGTCAAAGGCGGTGTCGGCCAGCTCGGGCAGGTGGGCGGTGATGGCCTCGGCGATCATGCGGGGGGCCTTGCGGAAGGCGCGGGCGCCGGCCATGGCCAGGTTGCTGGCCACGTCGCCGTTCTTGGGGTCGGCGGGGATCTCCACGATGAAGGCGGGCAGCTCGGCCTCGGGCAGGCTGCCGTCGGCCATGGCGGCCTTGGCGGCCTGTTCCAGCAGCGCCTTGGCCTCGGCCAGCAGCGCCGCGCGGGGGTTGTAGTTCTGGTAGTTCATAGGTTTGATTCCTCCGGGTCTGTCAATGTCCTGTTTGGATCGAATTGGTTGGTTCAGCGCACCGGGCTGACGCTCACCCGCACCGAATTGCGGCTGATGAAGGCCTCGTTGCCGGAATCCAGCACATAGCTGAACTCGGCAGTGCCGCCGGCGGCCGTCAGGTCGTGGCGGATCTCATCCGCCGAGACGCCCAGCGTCATGCTGCCGAAGCCGGTCTCGTAGTGGCACAGATGGCGGGTGCCCTTTTCGATGATGAGCTGGCTGGGCGCGGGGCCAAAGCGCAGCATGGCCACACGGCTGCCGTCCGCGGCGATCTTCAGGGTGGTGGTGCAGCCGGCGTAGCCGGTGGCCTCGGTCTCCTCGTAGGAGATGTAGCAGCTGCCGCCCTTCTGAATATAGCTGCCGCGGGTCATCAGCTCGATGGTGTCGGTGGGCTCCTGCCCGTCGGCCTCCATGGTGCCGCTGATCTTGATCAGATGATCCTCTTTCATATACGTCCTTTCCGAGCCTTACCAGGTCTCGATGGGCACCTGCGTTACAGGGCCGCCGGCGTACCGGCCCAGAAACAGATGGGCCGCCGCGTCGAAGCTCTCGGCGGTGTCACTCACAAAGTATTCGGCGGTCCCGCCTTCGCTGCGGCCGCTGGACAGCTCCAGCCGCTCCAGAGTCTCCCGGGCAGCGGCGGCGGTCACACGCCCCGGGTCGATGAGGGTCACGTCCGGGCCCATCACCTCGCGGATGAAGGGCTCCAGCAGGGGGTAGTGGGTGCAGCCCATGATGAGGGTATCCACGCCGGCGTCCCGCACCTCGTCCAGATAGTCGTGAGCCACAAGGGTGGTCACCGGGTCTCCGGGCTGCACCCGCCCATTCTCCACAAGGGGCACGAACAGGGCACAGGGGCGGGCGGTGATCTGAACACCCGGCATCAACTGCTCCAGCAGGCGGGCGTAGCTGCCGCTGCGGATGGTGGCCGGGGTGCCCACCACACCGATGTGCCCGGTGCGGGTGGCAGCGGCTGCGGCCTTGCAGGCGGCCTCCACCACCCCGAGGAAGGGCACCGGAAGGCGGGCGGCCTCCTCGGCGGGGTAGGTGCTGCTCACCGTGCCGCAGGCGGCCATGATAAATTTCACGTCCCGGGACAGAAGAAAGCCCAGATCCTGCCGCGTGTACTGCAGGATGGTCTCGCGGCTGCGGGTACCGTAGGGAACTCTGCCCGTGTCACCGAAATAAACGATGTCCTCGCCCGGCAGGATGCGCCGCAGCTCACGCACGGCCGTCAGCCCGCCCAGGCCGGAATCGAATACACCGATGGGGCGTTTATCCATGGTAGGGTCCCTTTCTCTCCTGCGCCAGCTCTACCAGGCGGCGGCACAGGTCGGCCAGGGGCAGACCTGCGTGTTCCATCATCTGGGGATACATACTGATGGCCGTGAAGCCGGGCAGGGTGTTGATCTCGTTGCACAGAACTTTGCCGGTGCCGCGCTCCACAAAGAAGTCGCAGCGGCTCAGGCCGGCGCAGTCCAGTGCGCGGTAGGCGGCCAGCGCCAGCCGCCGCACCTCCTCCAGCTTTTCCTGGGGCAAGTCGGCGGTGATGAGGGTGCGGCTCACCCCGTTCTTGTACTTGTCGTCGTAGGTGTAGAACTCGTCGCCCGCCAGGATCTCGCCGGGCAGGGTGCTGAACAGCTCGTCGTTGCCCATCACCGCGCACTCCACCTCCTGGCCGTCCACAAAGCGCTCGAACACCACCTTGTCGTCCTCGGCCAGGGCCACGGCGATGGCCTTGATGAGGGCGTCCCGGTCGGCGGCTTTGCTGATGCCAACACTGGAGCCTGCGTTGGCGGGCTTCACGAAGATGGGCCAGTCAAGCTGGGCACACACCCGGTCCGCCACGGCGCCGGGGTCGGCGCACTCGCGGCGGCTGGCCCAGGTCCACTCGCAGCGGGGCACGCCGGCGGCGTCCAGCAGGGTGTTGGCCACCGCTTTGTCCATGCACACGGCACTGCTCAGCACGCCGCAGCCCACATAGGGCACGCCGGCCAGCTCAAACAGGCCCTGGATGGTGCCGTCCTCGCCGTTGCGCCCGTGCAGGGCGGGCCAGGCCACGTCAAAGTTCAGCAGCTCGGCCACGCCGCCGGTGAGCCAGATGCCGTGCTCGCTGCGGCTGCAGTTCAGGGTGCAGTACTGGGCCAGGGGAGAGGTCTCCCAGCTTCCGTCGGCCATGGCTTCGGGCTCGCCGGGGAAGTACATCCAGTCGCCGGACTTGGTGATGCCCACCGGCAGCACCTCGTAGCCGGCCTCCTCGAGGCCGCGGCGCACCGTCACGGCGCTGACCCGGCTGACCTCATGTTCACTGGAAACGCCGCCGAAAAATACGGCGACGGTGGTTTTCTTTTCCGTCATGGTTTGATGCCTCTTTCGCTCACATCTCAAAAGATCTATATAGAATGGTGTGCCCGCAGCCTGCGGGCCATATGCCTATAGATATTCACATCATATCACAAACAGACGGATTTTTCCACCGATGCGGCCCGGTTTTTTGCGCTGCAGAGCGCCTGCCGCACACCGGCCGCCGCAGGGGCGCCGGCATGGGGCGGGCGGCTCGGCATTTTCGACAAAAAGTGGGCGAACAGAGGGCGAAAAAACTCTTTTGAGCCGAGCAAAAAAAAGCGGCGAAAAACCCTTGACGGACCTGCCCGCTTGTGGTAGTATAATATCAACTCTTTTGCGGGGTTTATTTTTTTGTTCCCATTTCTGGGTGCAGCCCGCAACTCCGAGGGAGGCTGAATAACCGTTAAAATGGAGGTGCCGAAGAATGAGAGTGAAGATCACCCTTGCCTGCACGGAGTGCAAACAGCGCAACTACAACACCATGAAGAACAAGAAGAACAGCCCCGACCGGCTGGAGATGAAGAAGTATTGCCGCTTCTGCAAGAAGCATACTGCTCATCGCGAGACCAAGTAAGGAAGGGCAGAGAAATGGCTGAGAAAACTGGCAGCAAGCAGCCCGGTAAGATCAAGGCCTTTTTCGGCGGCATCGCGAAGTATTTCCGCGATACCAAGAGCGAGATGAAGAAGGTTTCCTGGCCCAGCAAGAAGCAGGTCATCAACAACACCATCGTTGTGTGCGTGGTCGTGTTGATCTCCGCTGTGGCCATTCTGGCTCTGGATGCTCTGTTCGGCGCGGCCGTTGGCCTGCTGATCGGCGCATAAGAGCAACACCTGAAGAACGGAGGAAGGACAATGGACGAACAGGCGACCCAGGCCTATTGGTATGTGGTGCATACCTATTCCGGCTATGAGAATAAGGTGGCAAAGGACCTGGAGACCATGGTCAAGAACCGCCGTTTGCAGGACCTGATCCAGGAGGTAAAGGTTCCCACCGAGATGGTGCCCGAGCTGAAAGACGGCAAGGAGCGCCTGGTGGAGCGCAAGGTCTTCCCCGGCTATGTGCTGGTGAAGATGGTGATGACCGACGACACCTGGTATGTGGTGCGCAATGTGCGCGGCTGCACCGGTTTCGTGGGCCCCGCCGGCGAAAAGCCCATCCCCCTGTCTCAGGCTGAGGTGGACCGACTGGGTGTGGAGAACACCGCCGAGCTGACCGTGAGCTACAAGGAAGGCGACATCGTGCGCATCCGCACCGGCAGTATGACCGGCTCGGTGGGCAAGGTGGCCAGCCTGAACAAGGAGGCCCGCCAGGTCACCGTGCTGATCACCATGTTCGGCGGCCGCGAGACCCCCACCACCCTGAGCCTGGACCAGGTCGAGCTGATCTGACCCGAGGCAAGTACGAATCCAAACAAATTCCGGTAAAAACCGCAGGTCGGTTTTTATAGGGCGGGCGGCCCGCTGCCTGCCCGTGGGAGGCCTGCAAGAAGCAGACCGCTAACTTACCACAAATTTTGGAGGTGCATTTAAAATGGCGCAAAAAGTAACTGGCTACATTAAGCTGCAGATCCCCGCCGGCAAGGCGACTCCGGCCCCCCCTGTCGGTCCCGCTCTGGGCCAGCATGGTGTCAACATCATGCAGTTCACCAAGGCCTTCAACGAGCGTACCCAGAAGGACATGGGTCTGATCATTCC
>JAFUQL010000033.1 GCA_017472375.1 Oscillospiraceae bacterium
AAAAATGCGGCGTGGAGGCCGAGATCTTCCAGGCCGGGGCAGCCCCCATCGGCGGCTGCATCGGCTGCGGCGGCTGTGCAGGCAAGGGGGCATGCGTGTTCGGCGGCCCGGTGAATGAGCTGATCGAGCGGGCCAAGACTGCCGACGGCTTCATCATCGGCACCCCGGTGCACTATGCATCGGCTTCCGGCGCCGTCACCTCCCTGCTGGACCGGGCGTTCTACGCGGGCAGTGCCCAGTTCCAGTTCAAGCCGGGTGCGGCCGTGGCCAGCGCCCGCCGGGCCGGCACCACCGCCGCGCTGGATCAGATCCAGAAATATTTCACCATCTCCAATATGCCCGTTGTGGGCAGCCAATACTGGAACATGGTGCACGGCAACACACCGGATGAGGTCCGGCAGGATGCCGAGGGCCTGCAGACCCTGCGCCAGCTCGCCCGCAACATGGCGTGGCTGCTGAAGTGCATCGAGGCGGGCCGCACCGCCGGTGTGCCCGCCCCCGGGCAGGAAGCCCGGCTGAGAACCAATTTCATCCGCTGACCGGCGGGAAAGGAATGCCTCATGTTTGTCAAAGTAAACGACGTAAAGCTGTATTATGAGGTGACCGGCCAGGGCCGGCCCTTCATCCTGGTGCACGGCAACGGCGAGGATCACACCATCTTCGACAAGCTGACCGCCCAGCTCGCCCCCCACTACACCGTCTACGCGCTGGACAGCCGCAGCCACGGCAAGAGCGACCGGGTGCCGGTACTGCGCTACAGCGAGATGGCGGACGACGTGGCCGCCTTCATCCAGGCGCTGGGGCTGGAGAAGCCCCTGTATTACGGCTTTTCGGACGGCGGCATCATCGGCCTGATCCTGGCAGGCCGTTACCAGGGCCTGCTGGAGAAGCTGGTGGTGAGCGGTGCCAACACCACCCCCGAGGCGGTAAAACCCTGGGTGCGCCGCGCCATGAAACTGATGAACCGTCTGCGCCCCGACCCGCTGCTGGAGCTGATGATCACCCAGCCCCATATCACCCCTGCTCAGCTGAAGCACATCGACGTGCCCACACTGGTGCTTGCCGGCGAAAAGGACCTGATCAGCGAGGAGCACACCCGTGCCATCGCCGCAGCGATCCCGGGTGCACGTCTGCTGATCCTGCCCGGCGAGACCCACGGCAGCTATGTGGTACACAGCGACAAGCTGTACGCCGCCATGCAGTCCTTCATTGAGGATCCCACGCCCCGCATTTTTGAGTGAGGGCGGGCGGATCGCACCTTTGCAGAAATCTTTATAAAGAAACTGTGACCGCCCCCAGTTGCCGCGGCGTATCGCTTGCCGCATCCCCCAAAACCCAAACCACCCCGCAGGCATCTGCCTGCGGGGTGGTTTTTTATCACAGCATCTTGATTTTACATCGGCCATTCAGCCCTGCTCACAGCGCGCGGAAGCGAATGCGCACCGCTTTGGCGAACTTCTCCGCCTCGCTGCCCGCCGGGGCGTGGATGGTCAGCGGATCGAACAGACCGTGGGGCACGCCCGTCAGGATGTGGTCGGCGGTCTTGAGGCTCAGAGTGCGGCTGCGGATGACCACCTTTTCCAGGCAGCAGCACTTCTCGAACACCCAGCTCCCCATGTCCAGCACGGTGGCCGGGATGTCCACCGACCGCAGGGCGGTGCAACGGGCAAAGGCCAGCGTATCGATGATCTGCAGGCCGCTGGGCAGGGTCACCGACTCCAGCGCCGTACAACCCGCGAACGCCCGAGGGCCGATGTACTGCAGGGTGCTGGGCAGGGTCAGACTGGTCAGCTGGGTGCAGTCGGAGAAACAGCCGTCCTCCAGCCGCCGCAGCCCCTCCGGCAGCACCACCCGCTTCAGGGACGAGCCCTTGAAGGCATGCCACCCCACCGCGTATACCGGCACACCGTCCAGCGTGGCGGGAATGGTCAGCTCCTCCAGATCCTTATTCAGCCTGAAGATCACCGCCTCGCGGTCACCATTCTCTCTGGGGGCGGTCAGCCAGTTCAACTTTTCGTGCATCTCGCTCTGCAAAGCGGCATCCCCGCTGGTCATAAACCTCAGCCCGTGCTGTTCCGCGTACTTGCGGGCAAAGCTGCCCACCACCGGGGCCACCAGCAGGGGGTGACTGCCCGCAAAGGCATCCTCCCCAATGCGGCACAGGGCGTGTCCGAACCGCACCTCCTTCAGGGTTGGGCAGTCCGCAAACGTCTGCCGACCGATCGTCTGCACACTGGGCGGCAGAGTCACCACCCGCAAGCCATCGCCCCGGAACGCCTCCTCTCCTATGTGCTTCAGCTCGGCGGAGAGACCCAGCGTCTCCAGCGCAGCGCACCCCGCGAACATCCGCGCGGGGATCTTGGTGAGCATCACCCGCACCGCATCCAGGCAACAGCAGCTCTTGAAGGGGGGCTCCTTCCACCCCGCACTGCTTCCTTGTTCGGCACTCAGGGCGGTGCAATTCACCGACAGCTTCCGCAGCCCGGTGCAACCCTTGAAGGCGCCATTGCCCAGCACCTGCAGATTTTGGGGCAGGTCCAGGTCGGTCAGCCCTGTGCAGTCTGCAAAGCCCTGATCGCCAATGCTCCGCAAACTTCCGGGAAAAAGCAGACCGGTCAGCCCGGTGCAGCCTGCAAATGCCCCTGCACGGATCCTCCGCAAGCCTGCGGGCAGGATCACCGCCTGCAGATCCTTGCGCTCATAAAACAGCTTCTCCCCCAGCGCTGCCACCGGGATCCCGTCAAGGGCGGCAGGGATCTCTACCGTGCCGCCCTCGCCGTGGTAGGCGGTCAGGGTCAGTCCGTCCTCCTCGCAGGTATACTCCCACAAAAGCGCGGATCCGTCTGCGTTCTTCTCCGGCTCCTCGGGCTCCTCCGGTTCAAAGCGCACCTCGCCCTTTTCCTCCACCTCGGCCAGCAGCCGTTCGGCCTCAGCAAACAGGGCACTGGATGCCTCTTCCCATTGGCGCGTCCGCGCGAAATCAAATATTCCCCTGCCCTTCTTCCCGGTCGGTTGGACGTACACCTTCCGCCGGGGCTCCAACTCCGGCTCGGGCGCAGGCACCGGCTGAAGCACGGGCCCCCGCGCCTGTTCGATCGAGGACACCTCCTCCGGATCGGGCTCCGGCGGCAGACAGCGGGTGCTGGGCGGAAAGGCCGCCAGAATGTCTGCGTAGTAGTCCAGCCGCCGCCCGGCCTCGCACTTGGGGTGAATGCGCACCTTCTCGTTGTTGCTGTTGAAGAACTCCTTCACGAAGCGGCTCAGCACCCGCGCCCGGCTGGTGCGCGCCGCCTTGTCCAGATCGCTGGACTGGATGCGGTCGAACACCTGCCGGGAGAACTCGGTGATGTCCCCCACCTCCTGCACGTCCACCGCGATGAACTTCACCGGACCGAAGTGCACCTCCATGGTGCTCTCGGCCACCGTGCGGCACAGCTCGTTGTAGCAGGGCTCGCTGCACAGGGAGTGTTCGCTCACATAGAACACCACCAGCTCGCAGTCGATGTCCTCCACTGCGGCCAGCGCATCGTCCTTCCAGGAGTCCTTGGTCTTGTCCAGATTTCGCTCGTCCAGCCACACGTTGTAGCCGCGCTGCTGGAATTCCAGCACGTCCCGCCACACCAGCTCCTTGTCCTCGCTGCTGTAGCTGACGAATACATAGGGTCGCTCGATGTCACAGGGGCGGATGCGCGCCAGTACCTCGCTCAGTTCCATCCCGCTCATCCCCTCTCCTTCTCTCTTTTCTATCATAATCGCCCCGGCCACCCAAAGGTCGGCAGCCATCGGCGCTCTGTGCCTTTTTATTATAAACCATCCGCCCCCCGCACACAATGTGCCCGAACACAAAAAAGCGGGCGGCGCTTTTCAGCGCCGCCCGCTCAGCAGGTCATGCAGTAATTACTTGAACATCTTGTTCAGGAGCATGATGCACAGGGCGATGGCAGACATCACGATGAAGATGCCGACCATGCCGAAGCCCATCACGGGCAGGGTAGCCATGAAGCCTTCCACATTCAGAGCCATAGTTCATTCCCTCCTATTTTAGCGAGCGATCAGGTTCAGGATCAGACCACCGGCGATAACGCTGGCGACCTGGCCGCCCACGTTGACACCGGCAGCCTGCATCAGGATGAAGTAGCCCTTATCCTCGGTCAGAGCCATCTTCGCAATGACGCGGCTGGACATGGGGAACGCGGAGATGCCGCAGGCACCGATCATGGGGTTGACCTTCTTGCCCTTGGGCAGGAACAGGTTCATCAGCTTGGCAAACATCACGCCGCCGGCGGTGTCGAAGATGAAGGCGAACAGGCCCAGGCCCAGGATCATCAGGGTCTCGGGGTTCAGGAACTTGTCGGCCTGCATCTGGCAGGAGATGGTGATGCCCAGGAAGATGGTGATCAGGTTGGCCAGGACGTTCTGGGCGCAGTCAGACAGGCTGTTCAGCACGCCGCACTCGCGGATCAGGTTGCCGAACATCAGGAAGCCGACCAGAGCCACGCTGCGGGGAGCCACCAGACCGGCCAGCACGGTGACCACGATGGGGAACAGGATGCGGGTGGTCTTGGAGACGTTGCCCTGCT
>JAFUQL010000251.1 GCA_017472375.1 Oscillospiraceae bacterium
GCAGGCATAACCCCGGAGCAGCGGCACCGCCGCAGCTTCGCATTCCATCGGCGCTTTCCCCCGCAGCATTCCGTGCTGCGGGGGGATTTTTTTATGCCGCAGCCGCAAAACACACATTTTATTGCCGTATCAGGGCAGAAACATAGCATAAAGGAGGCCTTGAAAGTGGTTCGCACCTTTTTTTCCGGGATGTTTTTTCCGGAATGCCGTAGAATGATGGTACAGGATGCGGCAGCCAAACCAACATTACACCGCACCCGGCCAGCCCGGGTGATGAAAGGAGAACCCTTATGGAATCGAACATCAATCTGACCGCCGAAAAGACCGCCCGGGATCCCTTCTCCCGCATGGACGACGGCTACTATGAAATGGAGGCCGCCATTGCGGCCCGCGTCCGCCTGCTGAAGGACGGCAACCATCCTCCCATCTTCCGCACCGATGTCGAGAATCTGTACGATCTGTATCTGGCCAACATTCCCGCCGAGGGCCGTGACCATTACACCTGCCAGTGCTGCCGCCGCTTCATCAACCAGTATGGCGGCCTTGTCATGGTGGACGAGGCCTCCGGCCGTCTGATCTCCCTGATGTGGGACGAAAAGGACGAGGCCATCAACCCCTTCTTCAAGCCTGCGGTACAGGCCATGCGCCGCGCGGTGGAGACCGCCCACATCACCGGCCAGTTCCTCACCGACCATGCCATGCTTGGCACCCCCCGCACCGGCATCTGGAGCCATATGCATCTGGAATTGCCCAATGCCATGGTGGTGCGCTCCCGTGCCAAGACCAGCGACCAGCTGATGGCGGAAAAGTACGAGGACTTCCGCATTCTGATCACTGCGCTGGAAAAGTACAGCTATGACACCATCAACACCGCCATCGAGCAGGTGCTGCTCCATCAGGACGCCTACCGTGCCGACCGTGTGCTGGGTCAGGCCGAGCAGTTCCGCAAGGCCGCCAGGGTCTGGGCCTCCCAGATGAGCCCCAACGCCCGCCGCAACCTCATCTGGCTCATCGTCGGCCGCAGCCATCCCGGCACCCTGCACATCGCTTCCAGCCCCGTGGGCGAGCTGATGGACAACCTGATGGACGGCGAATCCATTCGTGTCTGCCGTGCCAAGTTCGCCAGCCGCATGCAGACCTATCAGGTATCCCAGTCTGCCCCCACCGAGAACGAGGCCGTCGCCGCCGAGCGCATGGTCGAGCAGCTTGGCCTGACCGAGTCGCTGCAGCGCCGCTACGCTCACCGTGACGAGCTGCCCGCCGAGGCCTTCCTCTGGCAGGACAAGGGCGAGCAGCCCGAGACCGTGGACGCCTCCGCCCGCAGCAATCGCCCCACCGGCGTGTTTGCCAACCTGATCACCCGGGAGCGTAAGGCTGCCGACGCCGCGGCTGCCTCCGCCGCCACCTCCGCCCAGCCCGCCGATGTGATGAGCTGGGCCCGCTTTGCCCGCACCGTGCTGCCCCATGTGGTCCGCATGGAGGCCAAGGCCGACAACAGCCAGCGCCTGATGGCCCTTGCTGCCGCTGTGAACCCCGATGCCGAAAACATCCTGCGCTACGGCAACTCCTTCTCGTGGTATTACAACGGCGGCTCGATCGATGTTCGCATGAAGGAGCACATCGAGGCTGCCAACGGCCGCTACGAGAATGTGCAGATCCGTCACTCGCTGATGTGGGAGAACGAGAATCCCTCCGGCAGCTACGGCACCGACCTTGACAACCACTGCATCACCCCCATGGGCAGCCACATCTTCTACGGCAGTCCCCGGGACCGCACCGGCGGCGCGCTGGATGTGGACGCCAATGCCTGCGGCCGCCGCACCATGACCGTCCCCGTGGAGAACATCCGCTGGGTGTCCGGCGCCTCCAATGGCCACTACCGCTTCTACGTGTACAACTACTGTCAGATGGACCGCACGCCCAACCGCTTCAAGGCCGAGCTTGCGGTGGGCGATCAGGTCTGGGCCATCGAGGATGTGGCCGGCAGCACCGGCAGTCTGCGCGACACCTTCTCGTTCGACTACCGTGACGGCGTGGTGACCAACCTGCGCATGGGCGGCTCTCCCTGCGAAGGCGCCGGCGCCGGCGGCATTGCCGACTGGAACCTGGAGGCCAACGCCTTTGTGCCTGTCACCGCCGTTGTCACCAGCCCCAACCTGTGGGGCGACAAGGCCGTTCCCTCGCTTGGCAGCCACACCTTCTTCCTGCTCGAGGGCTGCCGTGATAACGGCGAGGGCCGCGGCCGCGGCTTCATTGCCGAGACTATGGTGCCCGAGCTCACCCCCTACCGCCGCACCCTGAACGCCTACACCACCCAGTCGGTCATCGAGGGCGCCGACACCGCCGACGCCTGCGGCATGGGCTATTCCGAACAGGGCGAGTGGAACCTGACCCTCCGTGTGCTCAACCGCAGCGGCAGCACCCGTATCTACCGCATCGACCGTTTTGACTGAGGCAAACCGCATCCTGCCCCGCCTTGGTCAGACCGCCGGATAAAAAGCACCCCCGCCGCACGGCTGTGCGGCGGGGGTGCTTTGGTTTTGTCGAGTTTTACTTTTCCGCTTCGGACGCAGGCGGCACGGCAGACTCCACCACTGTTTCGGTGTCGGCTTCGCCCTCCACCTCCCGCACGGTACCCTCCACCGTAGCCGGAGTGACCGGAGCAGCCACCACGCCGTCCCCGTTCAGGTCCACACCGGTGGCGGCTTCCACCTTGGCGTTGTCCACCGGGTTCAGCCGGGTAAACCGCCACACCGCCACCGAGGTGTACAGGCTGCTGATCAGGTTCAGCGCGCCCTCCACCGTCAGAATGACGCCGATGGCCACCACCAGCGTTTCCATGGTGCCAAAGGGGTTCAGGATCATCAGCGCGCCCAGCGCCACGCTGAGCAAGCCCAACAGCAGAAAGGTGGTCCAGCTGCGGTAGCCGCAGCGGCGCAGCTCCAGCGCGTTCTGGATACGGCTGACGCTGTCAAACACCACAAACAGCCCCACCACCACCGGCAGAATGCTGATGACGATCTCACTGCGCAGCACCAGAAAGGCGCCCACCGCCACACACAGAATGCCTCCGCACAGCGACACAGGCGCATACCACACGGTGCCCTTCTGCATAAAATAGCGCACCAGCTGCACCACACCGCACAGCATCACCGCACCACCCACCAGCCAGCACACCACATTCAGTGTGGTACCGGGGGCGATCATCAAGAACACGCCCAGCGCCAGGTAGACGATGCTGAGCAGCAGCGTATGCCATTTGATCCGTTTCATAGCGGTCACTTCCTTTGTTGTTTTGGGTCTGCGGCCGCCCTGCGGGGCAGCCGCCTTTTTGTTCTCAGTCCTGTGCCGCGGCGGGCTGCGCCTCGTACAGGGGCTTTACGATCTTTTTATAGGTCTTTGCCGCAAACAGCGCCGACATGGTGGCCGAAGCCAGCTCCGCAATGGGGAAGGCCAGCCACACCAGGGTCACATCGCC
>JAFUQL010000252.1 GCA_017472375.1 Oscillospiraceae bacterium
CCTCGGTGGCCACGGCCTCGTCATAAGCCTCCACGGCGTCGTTGTAGTTCTCCAGCGCCTTGTCGTAGCTATCCTGCAGGCGCTCGTCCGAGTCGCTCAGGCTCTCCCGGGCGCGCTCGATCTGCTTCTCCAGCTCGGCGGTGTCCAGTGTGCAGATCACATCGCCGGCCTCCACCCGGTCGCCCACCTGCACCGCCACCGATTTGACGGTGTACTTCAGGTCGGTGGTGACGCTGGACACGTTGGCGCTCTCCACCGTGCCGGTGGCGCTCACCGAGTTCTCCAGCGTGGTCTTGCGCAGGGTGGTGGTGCGCACGAAGGTGATGCCCTCGCTCATCTCCGCCAGGGAGGTGCGGGCGGGCAGGACGCGGACGGCGACAAAGATGCCCGCCGCCAGCAGCACCGCCAGCAGGATGAACAGCTTCTTGTGCCGCCCGATGAAGGCGGCTGCCCGCGCGAAGATGCCGGCGGGCTTGGCGTTTGTTTCGTTCATGTCAGGTCCCCCTATGTTCGGTTGATCGGGATAGTTCACTGGGTACCATTGTGGGGCAGGGATGTGGATAATTTGTGAAACAGGCCGCAAAAGTCTGTGAAATCCCATAAAAAAGCACCCCGCCGCAGAAAGCGGCGGGGTGCGGGGATGTTAAAAAGCGGTCAGTCCAGCTCGAACTTGCCGGTGTAGAGCTGATAGTAGCGGCCCTGCTCGGCCATCAGCTGCTCGTGGCTGCCGCGCTCGATGATGCGGCCCTGCTCCAGCACCAGAATGGCGTCGGCGCCGCGCACGGTGGACAGGCGGTGGGCGATGATGAAGCTGGTGCGCCCGTACATCAGGCCGGCCATGCCCTCCTGCACCAGCGCCTCGGTGCGGGTGTCGATGGAGGAGGTGGCCTCGTCCAAAATCAGCACCGGGGGATCGGCCACGGTGGCGCGGGCGATGGCCAGAAGCTGGCGCTGGCCCTGGGACAGGTTCGCGCCGTCGCCGGTGATGAGGGTGTTGTAGCCGTCGGGCAGGTGGCGGATGAACTTATCCGCGCCCACCAGCCGCGCGGCGGCGATGACCTCCTCGTCGGGGGCGTCCAGCCGCCCGTAGCGGATGTTCTCCATCACGGTGCCGGTGAACAGGTGGGTATCCTGCAGTACGATGCCCAGGCTGCGGCGCAGGTCGTCCCGCTTGATCTTGTTGATGTCGATGCCGTCGTAGCGGATCTTGCCGTCGGGAACATCGTAAAAGCGGTTCAGCAGGTTGGTGATGGTGGTCTTGCCGGCGCCGGTGCTGCCCACGAAGGCGATCTGCTCGCCGGGGCGGGCAAACAGGCTCATGTCGTGCAGCACCGTCTTTTCAGGCACATAGCCGAAGTCCATGTGCTCGATGCGGATGTCGCCGGTGACCTGCACCAGCATGGTCTTGCTGTTGTTCTCGCCGTAGGGGACCTTCCACGCCCAGGTGCCGGTGCGCTCCTCGCACTCCACCAGCTGGCCGTCCCGATCCTCCCGGGCGTTGACCAGGGTCACGAAGCCCTGGTCCTGCTCAGGCTTCTCATCCATGATGGCGAAGATGCGCTCCGCACCCGCCAGCGCCATGATGATGTTGTTCAGCTGCTGGGTCACCTGGTTGATGGGCTGGCTGAAGCTGCGGTTGAACTGCAGGAAGCTGGCCAGATCGCCCAGCGACATATAGCCGCCGATGGACATGGCCGCGCCGGCCAGCGCAATGATCACATAGCCCAGGTTGCCCAGGTTCATGTTGATGGGGCCCATGATGTTGGCCAGCGCAGTGGCCTTGCGGGCGGACTGGTACAGCTCCTCGTTCAGGGCGGTGAACTTCTCCACGTTTTCTTCCTCGTGGCAGAACACCTTGACCACCTTCTGGCCGTCCATCATCTCCTCGATGAAGCCGTTCACCGCGCCCAGGTTCTTCTGCTGGGCCACGAAGCCCGAGCCGCTGTGGCCGGCGATGGTCTTGGTCAGCACCATCATCAGGCCCACGATGATCAGGTTCAGCACGGTCAGCACCGGGCTGAGCAGGATCATGCTCACCAGTACGCTGACCACCGTCACCACGCTGGAGAACATCTGGGGCAGTGCCTGACTGATCATCTGGCGCAGGGTGTCGGTGTCGTTGGTGTACAGGCTCATGATGTCGCCGTGGGGGTGGCTGTCAAAGTAGCGCAGGGGCAGCCGCTGCATATGGGCGAACATATCGTCCCGGATGTGCTTCAGCACGCCCTGGCCTACCACCACCATGATGCGCTGCTGGGTGAAGGCGCAGACCACGCCCATGGCGTACCAGCCGCACACCCGCAGCATGGCGCTGACCAGAGGGCCGAAGTCCGGGTCGGCCTGCCCGATCATGGGCAGGATGTAGCTGTCGATGAGGGTCTTGGTGAACAGGGTGCCCTGCACCATGGCAAGGCTGGAGCCCACGATGCACACCAGCACCGCCACACAGTGGGGCGCATAGTAGTGCAGCAGGATCTTGATGAGCCGCAGGAAGGTGCCCTTCGGGTCCTTCACCTTGGGGCGCGGGCCGCGCATCCCGCGGGGGCCGCCGGGGCCGCGCATGGGTCGGGCATTGTTGGGAGCTGCCATTATGCCTCGCCTCCTTTCATATCCTCGGGGCGGATCTGAGAGTGATAGACCTCCTGGTAGATGGGGTTGGAGGCCAGCAGCTCCTCATGGGTGCCCCAGCCGCTGATGCGGCCGTCATCCAGCACAAGGATGCGGTCGGCGTGCTGGATGCTGGAGATGCGCTGTGCCACGATCAGCTTGGTCACGCCGGGGATCTTCTCGGCAAAGGCCTGCCGGATCTTTGCGTCGGTGGCGGTGTCCACCGCGCTGGTGGAGTCGTCCAGGATCAGCACCTTGGGCTGCTTGAGCAGAGCCCGGGCGATGCACAGGCGCTGCTTCTGGCCGCCGGACAGGTTCGCGCCGCCCTGCTCCACCATGGAGTCGTATCGGTCGGGGAAGGTCTCGATGAACTCATCGGCGCAGGCCAGGCGGCAGACCTCCTGGCACTGCTCGTCGGTGGCCTCCGCGTCGCCCCAGCGCAGGTTCTCGTAGATGGTGCCCCGGAACAGAACGTTCTTCTGCAGCACCATGGCCACCGCGCCGCGCAGGGTCTCCAGGTCGTAGCGGCGCACGTCCACGCCGCCCACCTTCACGCAGCCGCCGGTCACGTCGTACAGGCGGGGGATGAGCTGCACCAGGCTGGTCTTGGCGCTGCCGGTGCCGCCCAGAATGCCCACGGTGGAGCCGGCAGGGATGTGCAGGTCGATGTCCGACAGCACCTCATGGCCGTCGGCCCGGTAGGCGAAGGCGGCGTGCTCGAAGTCGATGGAGCCGTCGGCCACCTCATACAGGGGCTCCTCGCCGTTCACCAGGGTGGACTTCTCGTCCAGCACCTCGCAGATGCGCTTGCCGGCGGCGGCGCTCATGGTCATCATCACCACGATCATGGCCACCATCATCAGGTTCATCAGGATGTTCGAGCAGTAGGTGAACAGGCTCATCAGGTTGCCGGTGGACAGCTCGCCGCCGATGACCATGTGGGCGCCGTTCCAGCTCACCAGCAGGATGCAGGCGTACATGCACAGCTGCATCAGGGGCATGGTGAGGATCATGCGGTTCTCGGCCTTTACAAACAGGTTGTACAGGTTGGCAGAGGCCTTCTGGAACTTGTCGGTCTCGAAGCCCTCCCGTACATAGGCCTTCACCACGCGGATGGCGGAGACGTTTTCCTGCACGCTGGCGTTCAGCTCATCGTACTTTTTAAACACCTTGGGGAACAGCTTGGTGGTGCTGCCCATGATGAAGAACAGGCACACGGCCAAAAAGGCCAGCACGCCCAGAAAGATCAGCGCCATGCGGGGGCTGATGCGCCAGGCCATCACCACCGCCACGATAAGGGACACCGGGGCGCGGAAGCACATCCGCAGCAGCATCTGGAAGGCGTTCTGCACGTTGGTCACGTCGGTGGTCAGGCGGGTGACCAGGCCGGCGGTGCTGAATTTGTCGATGTTGGCGAAGCTGAAGGTCTGGATGTGCTCGAACATGGCCTGCCGCAGATTGCGGGCAAAGCCGGTGGAGGACTGGGCGGCAAAGACGGCGCCTGCGCCGCCCAGCAGCAGGCCCAGCAGGGACATGGCGGCCATGGCGAGGGCCATCATGACCACATGGTGCAGGTCACCGGCCAGCACGCCGTCGTCCACCAGCGAGGCGATCATCAGCGGGATGATCATCTCGCACACCACCTCGCCGATCATACACAGCGGGGTGAGGATGGCGGTCAGCTTGAATTCTTTGATGTGGGATGCAAGAGTTCGGATCAAATGGGGTTCCCTCCTTTGTTGGGGATGCAGCCGCAGTCAACGCACAGCGCCGGCGGCTGGTCGGGGTCATGGGGCGGTAGCTGGTCAGGGTCGTGGGGCGGCGGGGGCGGCAGAGTGCTGCCCATATTGCCGGCCACCTGCAGCAGCAGCGCCTTCAGGGTGTCGGCTTCCTCCCCGGTCAGTCCGTCCAGAAGCTGCTGTTCGATGCCGCTGCGGTGGCGGTGCAGGGCCTCCCGCACCTGGGCGGCAGCGGGGGTGGCGGCCAGCAGCCGGTAGCGCCGGTCGTCCGGGTCCACCGTCACGGTCACAAAACCCTTCTGCTCCAGCCGCTGGATCAGCCCGGTGACGGTCACATGGCTCTGATGCAGGAATTCCTCCACGTCGCGCATGGTCACCCGCCGGCCCTGCCGGGCCAAAAGATACATCAGAACGTGCATCTGGGACGAGGTCAGGTTCATATCCCGCAGGTTTTGATTCAGGGATTTCTCGATCTGGATGTTGATGTGCTTCACAAGCATCCCAAGGGGATACCCGGGCATGAAAACGCCTCCTTTCGCGAGGGGTCGGATGAAAATATGTAACGTGCTATCCTTTAGCACGCTATAGATTATAGCAGTGTGACACAGGGATGTCAATGAACGAACTGTTAATGTTTGGTGAGAGCGGAGAGACCGCCGTCCATTCCCTTTTCACAAATCTGTGGTACAATACCCCTTGAACTGATCTGTACAAGGGAGGGAGAGAGCCATGATCCATCAGGAATACACCGAGGCGCTGCGAAAGGGCCAGAAGCAGTTCCGCGCCGATGTGGCTGCGGGGCGGTACCCCTATTTACAGGTGCTGGACGAGATCCTGGAAAACGAAACAGTGGAGCGGCAGGAGGATCTGGGACAGGTGGAGATCCCCATGGAGCGGATCGCGGGCACCCGCACCGCCGGGCGCAAGACCGCCTTTTCGTCGGGCTTTCTGCCCCTTCTTGGTGAGGACACCGAGTTTGCCGCCAAGTGGCGGGCGCTGTGCGCCGCCCACATGAGCGAGGAGGGCATCCGCGACCCGGTGGAGGCCTGGGAGTATCTGGGCCGCTTCTACATCGGGGAAGGCAACAAGCGGGTGAGCGTGCTGCGCTGGTTCGGCGCTGCCAAGGTGCCCGCCCGGGTCACCCGGCTGGTGCCGCCCCGGCGGGACACCCGGGAGAGCCGTATTTATTATGAATATATGGAGTTCTGCCGGGTCACCGGCCTGAATGAGCTGTACTTCAGCGCCGAGGGGCGGTTTGCCCGGCTGTGCGCTGCCGCAGGCAAGCAGCCCGACGCAGCCTGGACGGACGAGGAGCGGCGGGATCTGCTGTCCCTGTACTATTATTTTGTAAGGGCATTTGAGAGTCTGGGGGGCGGCAGCCTGCCCATCACCCCGGCGGACGCCCTGCTGGTCTACCTGACCTACCACCCCTACGCCGAGGCGCTGAAGCACCCTGAGGCGCGGATCCGGGAGAATCTGATCCGCATCTGGGAGGAGATCCGGGTGCTGGCCGAGCCGAAGGCGGTGGAGATCCGCACCGAGCCGGAGCCGGGCAGCGAGGCTCTTTCCCGGGCGCGCATCCTGCCCTCGCTGCTGGCGGGGCGGCCCCGCAGCCGGGAGCTGTATGCAGCCTTCTTTTATGAAAAGGACGCCGCCACCTCTCCCTGGACGGCCAGCCATGAATTTGGCCGCAGCCAGGCCCAGGAGGCGCTGGCTGGCCGGGTAGTCACCCGGGCGGAGTTCGGCGTGACCCCCGAAAACGCGGTGGCGGTGATGGAGCGGGCGGTGGAGTACGGCTGCGAGGTGCTGTTCACCACCACCCCCAAGCTGCTGCCCGCCAGCCTGAAGGTGGCGGCGACCTACCCGGAGGTGAAGGTGCTGAACTGCTCCATGGACATGGCGCACCCCTCCATCC
>JAFUQL010000253.1 GCA_017472375.1 Oscillospiraceae bacterium
ATGGCGGCGTCGGTGACCGCCGAGGCATACGGCACAAAGGCAGGGTCGGTCATCTGCTGCTCGGGTTTCAGGGTGGTGTTCAGCTGGGCGGAGGTGACCACCCGGTCGGCGATCGCCTCGGTTTCGGGCCACTGGGCGTAGGTACATTCAAAGAGGAAGGTCTGGGTCACATCCACCATCCGCGCCACCGAGCCGTCCGCATCGGTGTACCACAGACAGTCGGGGACGGTCACGGTATACTGCAGCAGCACCCGGTCCTGTTCGGGCAGATGCAGCACCAGCTTGGTGCCGGTGTGCCCGGCAATGGAGTATTCGGTAAGGCCGCGGATCTCATGCTTCTGATCCTGATAGAACCGGCTGACATCCTCGGCGGTAAGGGGCTCGGGGGCGTATTTTACCGGGGTATAGAGATAGGTGAACAGGGTGCGGGCGCCACGCACAAAGGGAAACTGCTGCGGGTCCTGCGTGTCCTGTTCGGGGCTGATCCACTCCTCGTTGACCGCAAAGCGAATGCCGCAGCCGTCGAAATAGTTCCAGGCAGGGCGCAGGTAGCGGCCGTTCAGCGGTATGGGAGCGATGGTCTGCAGACCATGCTCTGCAAATGCGGTGTCGAAATAGGCTTCCAGTTCTTCCACCGTTTTGACATAGGTGGGCATCTGAGAGCTGAGCGGGTTGAAATCCACCGTAAAGACCGGCGCGGACAGATCCATGCAGTAGACCTCGGCTCCGGCTTCGTACCACATCTTCTCCCCCGGGTTCAAGTAGCACAGATGTGCCACGACCACCTTGGTCTCGTCGTCGGGGTTGTTGGCAAGGCTGCCGCAGAGATACCAATCCGGCGTTTCGGGGTCGAACACATCGAAAACACCTTCTTCTTCGTGAACCGTATAACCGGCATCCGACAGGGCGGCGCTGTAGGCGTCCCAATCCAGCGTGGCATGCTCGATATCAACGCATTCGAGCAGGCGGCCGTGGAGCACACCGAGGAAGAAGTCACGGTAGAGGGCGGTGCCGGTTTGTTGTACGCGTTCTGCGAACGCAGCGTCAAAGTAGGCCTCGACCTCTTCCACCGTACGCACTTCAGTGGACATTTGCGGAGCGCGAGGGTTGTAATCGAGTGTAAATACCGGTGCGTTCAGGTTGACACAATAGGCCGACACCGCCGGTTCTGTCCAAAGCTTTTCTCCCGGTGCAAGATAGTTTAACTGCACCACTATTACCAAATTCTCGTCCAATCGACTATTGCCCTGACTGCCTGAGAGCACCCAATCCGGAGCTTCCGGGTCAACCACCTCAAATATGCCATCGTGCTCGTAGACGGTAAATCCCGCATCTGACAGCGCGTCAATGTAGGCATTCCAATCCAATACAGCACCTTTGGTACAGTGCCGCAGTTGTCCGTTGAAGGCACCGAGGAAAAAATCCCGGTAGAGGGCGGTGCCCTGCGCCTTGCTCTGGGGCTGCGAAGCCGCCGAAGAAGCGACGGCAGAGGAAGCCACCGGCGGCTCATTGCCGCTGTTCGTGACCGGATCGGATCCGAGGGTGGCGCACAGCACCACCACCGTCACCACCGCCGCCGCGGTCAGCCAGAGGGCCGGTTTGCGGGGGTCGAGCAGGCTCTTTACCCGGGCGGCGATGTTGCTTTCGCCAAAGGCCAGCGGACAGGCGCCCAGCGCACGGCGGGGCGCCGCCAGCTCCACCAGCGTAAGGGAGTATTCCTTTTTCTGCTGCGGAGTATAGGTACGGGTGGCAAGCTCGTCGCAGGAAAGCTCCATATCCTTTTCCATCAGCACAAAGGTCAGCCAGACCAGCGGGTTGAACCAGTGCAGACATACCGCCAGCCAGCCGATGGCCTTGATCCAGTGGTCACCACGGCGCAGATGGGTCTGCTCGTGGGCAAGAATGTGTGCCTGCTCGGTCTCGGTCAGGCGGGCCGGCAGATAGATGCGGGGAGACAGCAGCCCGAA
>JAFUQL010000254.1 GCA_017472375.1 Oscillospiraceae bacterium
CGTGAAGCCGCAGGGCAGCAGAGCGGTCTCCTTTTCCACACAGTTCCAGTACACAGGCTCGCCCTCCCGGGTCAGGGCCACGGGCACCCGGTCCCGCTCACAGGGGAATTGCGCAAGATCGTCGGCGCTCAGATGCGCAGGCATCCGGAACACCTTTCGTCCGCCGCCCCAGCGGGCGGTCTGTGCCTGCACAAAGGCGCACAGTGCCTCGTAGGGATTTTCGGCGGCTGCAAAGGGCAGCTCCACCTGGAACTCATAGATGGCGTAACCATTCTCGCTGTCCGGCTCATCCACCCGGATCAGGCCGCGTCCCTTGCCCTCGCTGGGGGTCATGCCGCGGGTGCGGCCCAGCAGGTCGGCGTAGTCCTCATCGCTGGTCTGGCGCAGCACGAACACCTGCGGCAGCAGAGCCTTCAGCGAATAGTGCAGGCTGCGGCTGTCCACCGCGGTGATCAGCAGCAGGATGCCGTACTTTTTGCCGTTGCGGCCCAGATCGCGCAGGGCTTCCACCAGGCGGTCGCTGTTGTCGCCGCTCAGGAAGGCCCCCACATCGTGGATAACACACAGGGCCAGCGGCATCTCGCCGCCGGCGGCCAGATAGCGCTCCCGGTCGCCGCCGTAGGGCTGCAGGGTCTGGCGGCGGCGCTCCAGCTCGCCGGTCAGCCGGGTGAGCATCTCGCCGAAGCGGTCGTATTCGCCGGGCAGCGCCAGCCAGGCGGTGTGGCTGCTGCCCTCATAGGCCTGCAGGATGCCCGCCTCGGCATCGGCCAGCCAGAACTGCACCTCGCTGGGGCTGTGGCGCTCCATGCAGCGGGTCAGCAGGCGGTTGACGAAGTCCAGCTTGCCCGCGCCGCTGGCACCGTACACCACAGCGCTGCCTTTGGCGGTGAGGGGCACGGTGAGGGGCTTGTGGCAGCGGGCGCGCAGGTCGTCGTACAGGCCCACCACCGGCTCCAGCTCGTGGCCCTCGTCCCGGCCGGTGCGCACCCGCGCCGCCGTCCGAACGGTGGGGATGGGCGCCGCCCACACCGGCTTCTGGGCAAGGCCCTCGGCCTTTGCCGCCTCTGCGATGGCAGCCAGCACCGCGTTCACCTCCCGGTAGTCCGGGTCGGCGCCCCGCACGGCGGGGGCGGCTGCGGCCACCGGCACGCCCTGCCCGTTCAGCAGGCGAAGGGTCAGGTCTCGGGGGGCCTCGTACTGCTCCCGGGCCAGGTAGGGCAGGCCGGAATAGCCCGACTGGCCCTGTTCAAAGATCTCGTTGCAGCCCACCTGCAGGTAGAAGCGGCCCGCCGTGGTGATGGACGCCGCCTCGGGGCGGCCCAGCATGCTCTGGCTGTCCGCCCGGTCCTGCACCTTCAGGCAGGCCTTGAAGCGGATGTTGCTGCGGATCTGCTCGTCCACCACGCCGTCGGGCTTTTGGGTGGCAAGGATCAGGTGCACGCCCAGGCTGCGGCCGATGCGGGCGATTCGGATGAGCTGACCCATGAAGCCGCCCTGTTGGTTCTTCAGCTCGGCGAACTCGTCCGAGACGATGATGAGATGGGGCAGCGGCTCGCTGACCCGGCCCTGCCGGTACAGGCTCTGGTAGTCGTAGATGTCCATGGAGGACAGGCCCAGCGCCTGCTTGGCCGCCTGGAACACCTCCTGGCGGTGCTTCAGCTCGCTCTCGATGGCCAAAAAGCTGCGGCGCAGCTCGTTGCCGTCCAGGTTGGTGATGGCACCGGCCAGGTGAGGCAGGTCGCGGAACACATCCGCCATGCCGCCGCCCTTGAAGTCGATCAGGATGAAGGCCACCTCGGTGGGGCGGTAACCGGCGGCCATGCTGAGGATGTAGGAGATGAGCCACTCGGATTTGCCGCTGCCGGTCATGCCGGCCACCAGGCCGTGGGGCCCATGGGCTTTTTCGTGCACATCCAGCTCCACCGCGAAGCCATCCCGGTCCACACCCACCACTGCGCGCAGGCTCTGCACGGGGTCGCTGGTGCGCCAGCGGCGCAGCACATTGAGCTGGTCGGCGCTGCCGGCCCGGTGCATCTCCAGGAAGCCCAGCTTCTCGGGCAGCTCGCTGCCGGCTGCGGCATCGGTCAGGCGGATGTGGGCCATGTTGGCAAACAGCGCCTCGGCATCGCCCCCGAAGTGCAGCAGGCGGCTCAGCGCCTGTACCCGGGCGGTGCCGCCCTGCAGCAGGCTCAGGGTCTGCTGGTCGGTGTCCAGGATGGCGGTGCAGTTTTTGGGGAGCTGGCGGGCATTCTCGCACAGCTCGATGACACACATCCCCGCATCGTACCGGTCCTTGTACAGCTCGCGCAGGGCCTCGGCGCGGCGGCCAAGGCTGCGGTCGGCATTCAGGATGACATAGAAGGGCGTGTTGGGCTTGCGATCTCCCGCCTGCTTTTCACGGTCGCGGATCTGCTCCAGAAGGTGCTGGGACAGCTCCTTGATCTCGGCGGGGTCGTTGGCCAGCCAGCGGCGGGTGCGCTCCTCGTTCCACAGGTGGGGCATCCAGCGGGCAAACCGCCAGAAATCCCCTTCCTCCTCGCCGTGGATCAGCACCACCTTCACATCGTCGTAGGCGTGCAGGGCGGTCAGCTCCACCAGCAGGCCCAGCGCCTCGGCCAGCACCGCGCTGCGCCGGCGGCCCACAATGCCCACCAGCCGGTGGGTGCGCAGGTCCAGGGTCACCGGGGCCTCCTCCAGCCGGGGGGCATTCTGCAGGGTCTCCTCCATCTCCTTGTAGAGGGCGGGCAGCTCACCTACCTCGGGGCGGTCCGGCTTAAGGATGGCACAGGCGGGCTCCCGAGTGCCCGTACCCACCATCAGGTGCAGAAAATCCTTGTCCTGCACCTTGCGCTCCCACAGGCCCTTCCAGCCGTTCATGCTGCTGCGCCCGGCGCAGCTGGGCACGTTGCGGCTCTGCCCGGGCGCATCGGGCAGAGTCAGGTGCAGGGCCTCGCCCTCCAGCGGCGGGTTGCGAAGCTGCAGGTTGAACTTCTCCACCTCGCACTCCCGGCGGATGCGGGCCGTCAGGCCCTCCAGATACTCCCGGTAATCACGGTTCTGGCGGGCAGCCCGGGCAGCTCGGCGGCGGCGGTTGGCCCGGGCGGTGAACAGCGGCAGCACACAGGCCAGCAGCATACAGACCACCATGATCAGGCTGGACACCGCCGACCCGATGGAGGTACTGCCGTCCTCCACACCGCCCAGGCCGACGATGCAGGTGACCAGCATGGCCAGCGCCATCATGCCGCTGGGCAACATGGTCATCAGGGGGGAGGTACCGTTCTCCTCGGGCAGCTCCTGCGGGGGCGCAGCCACCTGGATGGACTCCTGCTGGGGCAGCAGGGCCGCAGCGGGAGCCACTGAGAATTCCACATCCTGCACCGGCTGGGCCGGCAGAGCCGCCATTTTCGGGGCAGCAAAGGGGCGTAGGGTACAAACGAGGTCGCCGTGGGGGTCGTTCACCGCCACAAAGCCCGCGCCCAGCAACAGCCGCAGGCCGCAGCAGTACAGCGCACTGCCCGGCTCAAGCGGAGCGGCGGTGACACAGCGGCGGTCGGCGTAGAGGTTCCACAGGATGTCGTGGGTGGCGCGCACCGAGCAGCCCTCCGGGCTGCACTTCAGCTCCAGCACCCGCACACCGGGACCAAAGCCGGGGTAGCGGATCTGGCACTCGGGGGTGCTGCCCACCCACACACTGCCGCTCTCGGGCAGAGCGTAGCGGACAAAGCGATCCCGGCCGGGAGTCTCCGGCTCAGCCAGCAGGCGCACCAGCTCCCAGCCGGTCTCCCGCTGTACCCGGATCAGCCAGTCCATGCCCGGCTGCACCGGCTGGCTGCGCTCGGTGCAGGTCTCGGGCTGCCCACCGGCGCCGATCCGCACAAAGCCGGCATTCTCCATGGGCTCCAGCACCCAGCTGCCTGCCCGTGCGCGCAGCACGGCCGCCTGGCATTCTCCCTGTTCGGTGCGCACCGACACAGGCATCTGCCCGGCCGGGTCGGCGGGAAGGGTCAGGGTGCGCAGTTCCCGGTCGTTCATCACGGTGATCTTCATGGTATGTACACGCTCCTTCGTTCGGCGCTGTTCTCGTGCCTGTGTATTCGCACCGGGTCGGGCAAATATCGGCTCAAACACAAAAAGGCTGCACGGCCCAAACGGGTCGTGCAGCCTTGCTGCGTGGGGTCGCTTTACAGCGGCGGGTTGTTGCCGAAGGGGGTGCCGCTGGGGCTGACCGAGCTGCCGCTGCGGAAGCGATACCGCTTCTCGTACAGCCGCAGACCGTCGCCGTACTCGTCGTTGCTGCGCAGGCGGCTGACCTCATAGCGCTTGGCGCGCTCGGTGCGGCCGGTGCACAGCAGGTACTGGATCTCGCTCCATACGGCCATGCCCTCGATGACATGAAGGCTGAGCTGGCCGTACTTCTTGTCGATGGCATCCCGATCCCAGTGCTCGTACTGCCAGATGTGGGTCAGCTCGTGCACAATGGTGGATTCCAGCGCCTCGCGGGGGGCGCCGTTCTCCAGATACAGGTCGTAGCGGCGGCCGTCGCGCCAGTTGCGGGCGAAGCCCAGCACACGCGGGTCGAAGCCCTTGGTGGCCTTGAAGTCCTCGCCGAACTCCTTGGCGATCTTTTTGGCGCTGACCACCCGCACGTTGATGGGGGTGCGGATCTGGATGCCGAACACCCGCTCCATCTGCTCCAGCGTGTCGTGGAACAGGACCCGGGCGTCCTTCACCTTGCGCACGGCGGTGGCGCTGCACTCGGGGCAGCGCTCGCGGCCGTCCTTCAGGGCATCGTACTTGCCGTCGGTCATGGGCGCGCCGCAGAAGTCACAGATGTGGGTGCCGCCCTCCAGGTGGCGCAGGTACTCCTCCATCTCCGGGTCACCCTTGCGGGTGCGCTGCAGGGCGCTCTCGTCAAAGCGGCAGCCGGTAAGATATTCCAGCGTGCCGGCCAGATCCAGCCAGTCGGCGTCGCGCTCGCCGCCGTAGGTCAGGTACTCGTGGATGACATCCCGGATCTTCACCTCGCTGACCAGCTCCTCGTCGTCGCCGGTCACGTCCTGGCCGGGCACCGCCTCGGCCTGAACGGCGGGGGCGGCAGCCTCAGAGCGCAGCTCGGTGCGGGCGGCGCGGTTCTCCTCGTCCTCCGGCTCTGCCGCAGGGGCGGCGGTGGAGCTGCCGGACTCGCTGCCGCTCTCGCCCTCGCCGCCGGTATGGGCCACAGGGGACTTCTCCTCGTTCTCCCAGCGCACGCGGCCGGGGTCCAGGTACCAGTCCAGATAATCGGTGAGGATCTCCAGGATGCGCTGCAGGCTGCGCTCGGCGCTGACCTCCAGGCCCAGGTCCATGAAGCAGTCCTCGATCAGATACAGGGCGGGCTCCTCCTCATCGCAGGACAGCTGGGGCACTACGGCCCGCTGCACATCGTCTGCCGGGGCGGCGGCGTTGGTGGCCGCCACAAGGAAACCCTCCTCGTTGGGGTACAGGGTCACGAACAGCTCGTTCAGCAGAGCACACAGGGTGAACAGCACCTTGTCGGGGGCATCCGGGAAGCGGACGCGCACCATCTGCTTGTGGGTGTAGCGGCGGGGCTCCACCTGGCCGTCCAGATCCACCTTGCGGGCGCCGGCCAGCTCATTGCGGGAGTCGGCCACCAGATAGCCCTCGGTGAACACCTGGATGTCGGCGGTCACGGGGGTCACCTGCAGGCCGCGCAGGTCGCGGGTGGGGCCTGCCTCGGTAATGCCGTTGACACAGTAATTGCGAAGCTGGCGGTAGCACTGCCGGCCGGTGAGGTGGTCGGCTGCGCGGCGCACCACGATGCCGCCGTCCCGGGGGATGGACTGCACCTGGTAGTACTTGCCGTCGTAGCAGAAGAACTGGCCGGGCAGCAGGGTCTGGCAGACCTGGCCCATCATGCGGGCGCCCATGTAGTACCGGTCCTCCTGCTCGTTCTCCACCACAAAGCAGGCAGGGCTGAGCACCGCCGAGTACAGGCGGTAGAAGTCCTTGCTGCTGACGGCGTAGAACTTGCGGCTGATGGTGCCGGAGCCCACCGGGTCAGGGATGTCCCGGTAGACCACCTGCACCACGCTGGCGGGCAGGCCGGTGTGGGTGGTGATCAGCTCACACAGGGTCTCATACACGCCGCCGTCCCGGCAGCCGTGCAGGGTCAGTTCCCGGTGCAGCACCGTCTCCTCCTGGGGGGCGACGGTCATCAGCATCAGCATGCGCAGCACCAGGTTGCGCTGGGTGCGGGCAAAGTCCGGGCAAAGGGTGGGGATGGCCTTGGGGTCATTCTCCATCAGCTCGGCGTTGCGGCGCATATAATCGCGCAGCAGGTAGTTCTCGCTGAGCACGTTCACGAAGCCGCTGCGCTGCAGCCGCGGGGTGAAGGCGCGCGCCATCTCGAACATATTGCAGAACTCGTCCTCCACCAGGATGAAAGCATCCTCGTGGCGGTCGGCCTGCCACAGGCCGTCCACAAAGTGGAAGCGCTCGTCCAGGGCGCTCTGCTCGGCGGGCATGCCCACATAGCCGCACAGGGTGCGGTAATACTGGCCCACCGCCCAGCGCAGGTCGCCCAGGGGCATCTTGCTGCCGCTGTACCAGAACACACGTTTCACCTTGTGCTTCATGGCGAAGGCGGACAGCTCGCTGCCGAAGCCCAGATAATGGCTCATCTTGGGCAGGATGCGGGGCGCAACGCCCGGTCCCTCCGCCGCCCAGAACATCTGGTAATGGGGGGCACGGGGCACGGGGGATGCGGTGACCTGCAGGATGCTCTGGCGCAGGGTGTGGCTCAGTGCATCCACCAGGCCATCGCAGTTGCGGTCACAGGCGCAGTAGGTGATCTGCTTGTCCGGGGCCTCGCACTGCTGGCAGATGCTGCGCAGGCCGATCTGGCCGGTGCCCAGCAGATTGGAGGGCTCGAGGATCAGCACAAAATCCGCCTCGGCGAAGAACTCCTTGTAGGCCTGCTGCAGCTTGAGGTTGTACAGGTCGTTGAAGCTCAGGATGCCGATGTCGGGCAGGCGCTCGTAGCGGGGGGCCACCTCGCCTTTCAGGAACTCCACCTTCCACAGATGCTCCAGATTGGTGGTCTGCAGCACGCCCTCCTCCAGCCACGCCTTCACGTCGTCGTCGTTGGCGCGCCGGCCGCTCACCACCAGAATGCGCCGGTGGTTCAGCAGGCGGTGCAGCATGGGCAGCATCAGATAGGGGGTCAGATCCCGGTAGAAGGGGTTGCACATCAGCACGCTCTGGCCGCGCAGCAGCTTCTGGCTGGCCTTGGCGTAGTCCATCTCCACCGCTTCGCCGCTGCCCTCCAGATGGCGGTAGTAGGCGCCGGTGATCCGCTCGATGTTGTCGTCGCTGGTGTTCTGCTCCTCCAGCCACTGGTCCTTGTTCTCGCTGCGGGGCACGCCCTTGTGGTCGTCGCCGTACAGCAGATGGTCGCCGAAGGTCTCCTCCAGGCCGGTGCGGATGCGGGCGAAGTCCGGGCGCTCCTCGGCGTGGTCGCCGGCATCCGGGTCATCGGCCTCCCGCCGGGTGGGGGCGTCCATAAAGAACAGCACCTCGCCCATCAGGATCAGACCGAACACGGGGTACAGGGGGTACTGGTACAGCCGGCTTCCGGAATCCCGCAGGCACAGGATCATATCCATGCAGGCCAGCGCCAGAAAGGCGGAATGGAACACATGCAGGATACGCCGAAGCTGCTGGCACCGCTCCTGCAGGTAGGGGTGCCGGTCGCCCGGCTCCTGCTCGTAGAAGTTCAGGAGCAGCCAGGCGTACAGCTCGGGGAACTTTTTGTGGGCGCGGCTCAGGGGCTTCAGCAGGAACTTTTTCACAATGCAGAAGCCCAGCAGCAGCGCGGTGTTGACCAGCAGCTGCACGCCCAGGCCCAGATTGAGCTGGCTGAGCAGGCTGCTGAGGAAATTGCCGATGAGCGGCACGCCCCGCAGGGTGCGGGTCAGCCAGTCAACGAAGGTCAGAATGGTGTCGGCCAGCTCTTCCAGGCGGAACATACAGAGGATGCAGTACACTGCCGCCAGGGGGATGGTGAGATACTGCCACGCGCGCTGGGTGTGGGGCAGGTTGATGCCCTTCAGCCAGTTGAACAGGCCTATGAAGGGCAGCATACACAGCAGTGCCCTCAGAAGGAACAGGATGTCATTCATTCAAACAGTTCCTCCCTTCGGATGTCGAACCCGCTGACGAACGGGTAGGGCACGCGCAGGCGCTGGCCCTGCGAATCCACCACCTCGGCGGGGGTGCGGCCGGCCTGCAGATCATAGGCCTCGTTCTCCTCGGGGCCGATCTCGCTGTTGAAATACTCGATGCGTCCCGGCTCCTCGTCGGGCAGCACGTCCAGCTGGAAGTGCTCCAGCCAGCCGGCCACCAGCCGGCAGTTGTGCTCCAGCGCCATGTGGTGCTGCTCCAGCTGGGTGGAGTCCTCCTTGAGCTGGATCTGCCGGCTGCGCAGGGTGTCCAGAATGCTGCGCCCGCGCATATAGGTACACACACGGCTCAGGTAGTCGCTGAAGAAGGCGCCGGCCTCCTCCACACGGGTGCGGATGCTGTTCATGGCGCCGTTGTAGTCACGCACCTTGTTCACAAGGCCCCAGCGGTACCACAGCAGGGCCAGCATGCCCACGCAGGCCAGCATGCCCAGGCGGGCAAAGCAGGCCAGCAGCAGGGTCTGCAGGCCGTCACTGCTTCCGGCGCTGCGCACGATCTCGGGCAAAAAGCCCACGGCGTACACCGCCATGGCAAACAGCCCGGCTTTGACGGCCATGCTGCGGGTCATGCGGCGGCCGATGTTGGTGCGGGTGGCCCGGTCGGCACGGCCCTTCTCCTGGTACATCCCCCGCACCGAAAAGGCGCTGAAGGTGTCCATGTTGAACAGCTCGATCTCCTCGTCGCTGAGCAGCATATCCAGCTCGTCGAGCTGGTACTCGTCCAGCGAGCGGACGGCATCCGGGTCCAGCTTGGCATTCTTGCGGGTGAAGCTGCAGGCCAGGTCCAGCCCGCGGCGGGGAGCCATCAGGATGCGGGCCAGCGCCTTGCGGCTGACCTCCATCTGGGCCTTCCACCAGGGAAGCTCCGGCTGGGGACAGTCCTGCGCAAGGCCCACGCCCTCATCGTTGGCATAGAGGCCGTCGGTCTCGTCGGTCTGGAAATCCACCGTCACGGCGAACTGATAGTCGGGCAGCTCCTCCGTCTGGCGCTGGACCTCCAGCGTGGCGCGCAGGGCGCTGGCGCGGCGGTCCACCTCTTTTTTGATGCGGGCCAGCCGGTTGTGGTAGGTGCTCAGCAGCTCCTGCAGGTTCAGGTCGTTCACCGAGCCCTCGAGCCGGTACAGCCGCTCGGGGGCCAGGCGGCCGCCGTCGAAGTCATTCAGCGCCAGGGTCAGTACCATCATCCAGTAGGCAAACTCGTCCTCATGGCAGTGGGCCTGGTCCATCTCGGCGCAGTCCATGGTCAAAAAGCGGGTCTTGAGCGGGTAGCGGTTGCGCTCCACGAAGCGGGAGGAATCGTACTCGGTTTTGGCCAGCCGCTCCCGGTCGGTCATCTGGCGCTTGGCCTGAGGCGGCAGACGGCGGCGCGCCGCAAACATCCAAAGCTGGTCCGGCTTTTCGGCACGGAACCGATATTTCTCCTCCAGCTTCAGCCATGCTTCCTTCTCCGCTTCCAGCTGCTGGGCGTTGGTCAGCACCGTGTCACGGTGTTCGCTGCCGTCCTCCTGCACCATCTGGTCGCTGAACTCGTAGATGGGGGTGGGCACACCGCCCAGCATCTGGGCCAGCCGGATCACCGAGATCTCGCTCTCGGCGACCGGAGGCCGGACCCGGTTGTTGCAGCAGAAGTCGAAGGGATTGTTGTCGTTGACGGGAAGGCGTTCCGGGGGCTGGCCCACCGGGGCACCGTTCACCGAGAGAATGGGCATGGGCAGCGCCACCAGCGCACGCCAGTGCTTTTTGCCGCGCACAAGGCCAAGCAGCTCCGGCAGGGCGGTCTTGAAATCGGTGCCCTGCTGGTTCCAGTGGCAGAATGCGATCTGCCCGGCCTCTTCATAGGGCTGGAACAGCATGTGGTATTCCTGAAGGAATTGGGCGGCTTCGTCGCCCGCGATCACCACAGTAAACAATCCTCTGCCACCTCCTTTCGGTCATTGTTGGTCTGCATATCACACGGCGAAGGGGTTCTTATCCTGCTTGGCGCGGATCTGCTTGATGGTCTCATCCACCTGCTCGCGCACGTCCTCCAGATCGGGGCTCTCGATCTGGTACACATCGCGGAAACGGCGGCTCAGGGCGCTGATCACCATGTTGACGGTGTCGTCCAGGATGCGGTTCTTGGGCACGTCGGGGTTGCCGCACTCAGCCATCATGTTGGCCACGAACTGCTTCACCTGGTCCACCAGCACCAGCTCGTAGGCGCGGTTCAGGGCAGCGGGATCCACAAAGCGGGAGATGTAGTACTCCACCAGCTCCAGAATGGCATCGCGCAGCAGGTTCATGTTCTCCACCTGGTAGTCGTCCACCGGGGTGCTGAACTTGACCCAGTACAGCAGGTCGAACACGGAGGCATCGGTCTCGGAGTCGAACTCATCCACGCGGAAGCGGCCCTTCTGGGCGGGCAGGTCGTGGCCGAACACATCCGCACCGCTGAACCACTTCAGGCGGCGCACCAGCATGGTCTCCTCAAAGCGCTTGCGGTCGCGCAGCTCGATGGCGATCTGGTTCTCCAGCGACTGGAGCACCGCCTCCACCTGGGGCGGGTTGACGCTCAGGGCGTCCACCAGCTCGCTGAGCTTGTCGCAGGGATTGGCCTTGGCCGCATCGCCCAGCTCGCTGGGCACCACAAAGTCGCGGTTGTCGTTGCTCTCAGGCACATACAGCTTGTCACCCAGCTTGTACTGGATGGTGCCGCTGAGCAGGCCCCAGACCATGGCCCGGTAGACCCGCTTGATCTCCTCGTTGTGGACCTCGTCGGACAGGTCGGGCATATACATGGCCAGATGCCAGTTGCGGTCCAGATGGGGGGTGATGTCCAGGTTCTTGCTCAGCACGGGGCCCAGCTTGCACACGCGGTTCTTGTAGGCGGAGAAGTAGATGCCGGCGCGGCGCTCCAGGGTGCGGGCCTTCAGCGCAGGGCTGAACTGCTGCAGATCCACCGCCTTGATGCCATAGATGGCGTGGTAGAAGATGATCTCGTAGTCGGAGATGTCCGCATCCACATCGCCGCCCTCGGGGCTGAGGGTGGGAACGATGAAGTCGGGGAACTTATCCCGCACGCCCTTGCTGTAGCAGCAGGCCTTGATGGGATGGCGCTGCTCGCCCATGGGCTTCTCGATGAAGGGCTCGGCCAGGGCGGCAGTGGCGTTCAGCTTGTCGCGGCAGTAGCTCAGCTGGTCGGCGCGGCTCAGCTCATCCTGCTGCTCCAGGGCGCTGTCGGCCTTCTCGGTGAGGGCCTTGGCCTTCGCCTTCTTGGCGGCGTGCTTGTAGCGGGCCTCGGCCATCAGCGCATCGATGACGTTCATGTTGATCTTGGCGCCGTACTTGCGCTCCACCTGCTTGGTCCAGAACTCCATGATGGTGGAGTCGTACATATCGGCGAAGTCCTTGGAGGTGGGGGCATCCAGGCCGATGCTGAACTTCTTGATGGCCGCAAAGATGGTGGCGCTCACCTCGCTGACGCTCTCGTCGGCATAGAAGGGCATCTCCTTCATCAGGCCGTCCAGGCAGTCGTCGTCGGCGCAGACATGGTAGGTGGCGTGGCCCTCGCCGTTGCGGTAGCGGGCATACAGCTCCACACGCTCGCGCTCGGTCTTCTCCAGGCTGGTGGTCAGGCTGGTGTTGAACAGATCCAGGCCGTCCAGCATGGCCTTGACGCTCTCCTGCACGGCCTTCAGGAAGCCCAGCTTCACCTCGGCGTCGAACAGGGTCTTGATGTTGGCCACATGGTTGTTCAGGGCCTCGGCCAGATCGTCGCGCTGGTTCTTGTCCAGCTTCTCACCCAGCAGGATGACCTTCTTGGTCATGTTGTACTGGCTGATGTTCTCCTTGGTGGTGGTGTCGGGATCGTCGATGGCGCTGGCCAGCGCCTCCATGCCCTCGCGGGCCTCATCCACGGCGGCCTGCTGGGTGGATACGCGCACCGCCAGGGTGCGGTCCAGACCATACAGGAAGTAGCGCACCGCGCAGATGTGCATGAACTCGTTGTTGGCGTTGTGCAGATGGTACTCCAGATGGATGGGATCGCTGGTGCGGGTCAGGTCGCCCTCGGCGCGCAGCACGTTGTTGGTGAAGCTGCTGATGGCGCTGGCAGAGGCCACGCGGGCGGTCTCCTCCAGCTCACGCACGGTCTTGTAGGCCTGCAGGGCGGCGCCGGTGGCGTCCTCCACGTCGCTCTCGCCCTCCAGGGTCTCGATGTCGCGGGTGGCCTTCACGGTGCCGCTGTCCAGGGCTTCCTGCTTGCCCAGAACGCGGGTGATCTCGCCGTCCAGGGCCTCGATGTACTTCTCCCAGCGGCCCACATAGTCCTGGCCGCCCTCCATCGCCAGCATGGTGGACTGGCGGTAGATCATCTTCAGGAAGGAGTCCTTGCCGCCCTCGACCTGCTCCATATAGTAGTCAGGCAGGGTCTGCACCACGATGCTGGGATCCAGACGGCGCTTCTCCTCCTGGC
>JAFUQL010000255.1 GCA_017472375.1 Oscillospiraceae bacterium
CGGCGGGCGGCCCCAGCCGGGAATTCGGCCTGTTCCGCCGGGAGACGGACGGCTCCATCACCGACCTGGCGGCGGCATTCTGGAACTGGGGCGCCTTCTACGAGGCCATCCTGCGGATGATCCTGAACGGCCGCTGGGCCGACAGCGCCGACCCCCGGGCGGTGAACTACTGGTGGGGAATGTCCAGCGGGGTGGTGGAGATGCTCTACTCCCGCAGCCTGCCCGCCGGTGTGCGGCGGCTGGCGGATCTGCTGCAGCAGGCCATTGCCCGGCGGGAGCTGGAGCCCTTTGCCGGGGCGGCGGCCACCGCAGCCGGGGTCACCAGCCACTCGGAGGAGCAGCTCAAGCCGGAGTTTATCCAGCACATGAACTGGCTGGCGGAGAACGTCCGCGGACAGATCCCCGCGCTGGAGGAGCTGACCGAGGAGTCCCGCGGGCTGGTGGAACTGCAGGGGCTGGACGGCCTGCGCGCCGGCCGGTGACCCACAAACGATCACAGAAGGAGAGGAGGGAGCGGCGTGCGGATACTGGCGGTCGCGGATACGGAGTGCAAATCTCTGCGGGAACACTATCGCCCGGAGTATATGCGCCAGATCGACCTGGTGCTGGCCTGCGGCGATCTGGATGCCGACTACCTGACCTTTTTGGCGGACGTGGTGCCCGGCCCGGTGCTGTATGTACACGGGAACCACGACGAAAACTTTGAAAAAGCCCCGCCGGAGGGCTGCATCTGCATCGAGGACCGGGTGTTCGAATATCAGGGGGTGCGCATCCTGGGGCTGGGCGGCTCCAAGCGGTACCGCACCGGCCTTCACCAGTACACCGAGCGGGAGATGCGCCACCGGGTGCGCCGGCTCTGGTGGGAGCTGCGCTGCCACGGCGGGTTCGACATCCTGCTGACCCATGCCCCTGCGCTGGGCCTGCACGACGGCATCGACCTGCCCCACACCGGCTTTGACTGCTTCAACCGGCTGCTGGAGCGGTACCGCCCCCGGTACTTCCTGCACGGGCATGTGCATCAGCGGTACGGCAGCGGCTTTGTGCGGCGGGACGACCGGGGCCCCACCCGGGTCATCAATGCAGACGGCCAGTACCTGTTTGATTATGAGACCGGCGCCGAACACCGGGCCACCCTGTGGTGAGCGGCGCTGGGGGAGCAAGGAGAGAGCGATGGAAAAGATCCTGGACCGGCTGTGCAAACAGCTTGAGGAGAACAAATTCCGGTTTCACCGGTTCACCGCCCCGGACGGCGCCGAGGGGATCACCCTGACCTTCAAGGCGCGCAGCCGGGATGGGGTGAAGATCCATGTGCGGGCCGACCGGGACAACGGCAGCTTTGCGGTGCGCTGCTTTGACGTTTGCAAGGTGCCCCCGGACCGCCGCACCGCGATGGAGCACTGCATCAATGAGCTGAACTGCAAGCGGCGGTGGTTCCATTTTTACATCGACCCGGAGGGCAGCGTGAACGCCGCCTGTGATGCCATCGTGGCCCCGGCTACCGCCGGCCCGGTGGGGCAGGAGCTGATCCTGCGGTGCGTGGGCGCGGTGGACGACTGCTATCCCATCCTGATGAAGGAACTGTGGGGCTGAGCGGTACACCGCCCCAGGATCGGACAAAATCGGACAAGCACCCCCGGCACTTGCCTGCCTGGGGTGCTTTTTTCGCGCTTTTACGCCCGGTGGGGGTATGTTTGCGAATGGAATGGGAAGAATTTTTGAAGCGATTATGAATTTTTCGGGATGGCTCTTGACATCGGGAATTTCTGGGGTAGAATAGTCTTAGCACTCAACGAGAGCGAGTGCTAAACATACAATGACAACGACGAAGCGAGGTGACCGGGTATGACGATGGATGAACGAAAGCGGCGGGTGCTGCAGGCCATCGTTGCCCTGTACGCGCTGGACGGCGAGCCGGTGGGCTCCGGGCTGCTGAGCAGCTACCTGGATCTGTCGGTGTCCAGCGCCACGCTGCGCAACGAGATGGCCGCCCTCACCAAGCTGGGCCTGCTGGAGCAGCCCCACACCAGTGCGGGCCGGGTGCCCAGCGAAAAGGGCTACCGCTACTATCTGGACAATCTGCTCTGTGCAGACGGCCAGCTGCCCGAGGAGGAGCGCCGCACCATCGACGCCATCTTCGACGGGCTGGACCACGAGCCGGAGCATCTGGCGCAGGGTGCGGCCCGGGCGCTGGCCAGGCACACCGGGCTGGCCGCGGCGGTCACCACCCCGCGGGCGGACGATCTGTGTATCGCCCACTTCGAGGTGGTGCAGGTGGGCCGCTACTCGGCGGCGGTGCTGGGCGTTACCAGTGCCGGCGGCGTGTGCACCCGGATGGCCCGGGTGGAGCGGGGCCTGTCCCGCCAGCAGGCGGCGCAGGTGGCCGCGGTGCTGAACCAGAACCTCACCTTCGTCTCCCCCGCCGACCTGAGCCATCGCCTGATGACGGCCATGGGCGCGGCCCTCGGGGCCGACGGCATCGCCCTCAGCCCGGTGCTGCTGGCTGCAGCGGCCCTGCTGCAGGAGGCGGTGCTGCCCAAGGCCTATCTGGAGGGCCAGCAGGCCCTGCTGAAATGGCCGGAGCTGGCCCCCTCGGTGAGCAGCCTGCTGCAGACCTTCGACGACGGCGAAGCCGCAAGGCGGCTGCTGTCCCCCGCAGGCAAGCGCACCGCTGTCAAGCTGGGCGGCGATCTGGAAGACCCTATGCCGGGCATCTACATCATGAGCAGCCGATATTTAGCGGGCGGCGGCCTCACCGGCAACCTGGCCATCATCGGCACCAACCGAATGCCCTTTGAAGCGCTGCTGCCCCGCCTGGAATACTTTGCCCGCAGGCTCGGGCAGTGTATGACCGGCAGAACACAGGAGGATTACGCATGAGCGAAGAGACCAAGAACACGGCCCCTCAGCCTGAGGAGGCCGCTCCCGAGGCGGAGACCGTGACCGCTGAGACCCCCGTGGAGGAGACTCCCGCTGAGGAAGTCCCCGCGGAGGAGACCGCCGGGGCCGAAGCTGCCCCCGAGGAGGCCGCCGAGACCGCTGAACCCAAGAAGGGCTTCTTCGGCAAAAAGGCCGCCAAAGAGCTGGAGGCCGCCAAGGCCAAGGCTGAGGCCGCCGAAGCCGCCGCCGCTGCCGCCAAGGATCAGTGGCTGCGCACCGCCGCCGAGTACGACAACTTCCGCCGCCGCTCGGCTGTGGAGAAGGACGCCGCCTTCAACAACGGCGTGGGCTTCGCCGTCAGCCAGATCCTGACCATTCTGGACACGCTGGAGATGGCCGCCAACGCCCCCTGCGCCGACGACAACTACAAGAAGGGCGTCACCATGACGCTGGACAAGGCCGCTGCGGCGCTGGCCGCCCTGAAGGTGGAGGAGATCCCCGCCCAGGACCAGCCCTTTGACCCCAACCTGCACAACGCCGTGATGCAGCAGCCCGCGGCCGAGGGGCAGGAGAGCGGCACCGTCGTGCAGGTGTTCCAGAAGGGCTACCGCATCGGCGAGCGCATCATCCGCCACGCCACCGTGGTGGTGGCCGAGTAAAAGGATCAGCCGGCGAGTATACAGACGTTCCGGGCCCTGCGGCCCGATGAACATACCCCCGAGACCGCGTCCCCCACGCGGCAGAGGCAAGCGACCCCAAGCAGAACCATCCCATAGAGATAGAGAGTAAACCCAACGTATTACAAAGGAGAGTATATACTATGAGTAAGATCATCGGCATCGACCTGGGTACCACCAACAGCTGTGTGTCCGTCATCGAGGGCGGCGAGCCCGTCGTCATCGCCAACGCCGAGGGCGCCCGCACCACCCCCTCCGTGGTGGGCTTCACCAAGACCGGCGAGCGCCTGGTGGGCCAGGTGGCCAAGCGCCAGGCCATCACCAACCCCGACCGCACCATCAGCTCCATCAAGCGCGACATGGGCACCAACAACAAGGTCACCATCGACGGCAAGGCCTACACTCCTCAGGAGATCAGCGCCATGATCCTGTCCAAGCTGAAGGCCGATGAAGAGGCTTATCTTGGCACCACCGTCAGCGAGGCGGTCATCACCGTTCCCACTTACTTCTCCGACGCACAGCGTCAGGCCACCAAGGACGCGGGCAAGATCGCCGGTCTTGAGGTAAAGCGTA
>JAFUQL010000256.1 GCA_017472375.1 Oscillospiraceae bacterium
CCAGAACGGGAGAGAGGTACAGTTTCTTACCAAACAGATTAAATTCGGTTACATCTGTTACCCATTTCTCATTCGGCTTTTGGGTAGTGAAATCTCTGTTCAGTAGATTTGGTGCTACCTTGCCGACTTCTCCTCTATACGAACGATATTTCTTCATTCTGACACGACAAGCCAAGCCCAGTTCCTTCATAAGACGCTGGACTGTCTTGTGGTTCAAGAAAAGGTTGCGGTTACGCAGCTCTGTCGTGATACGACGATATCCATATCTGCCTTTGTTTTCGCTGTAGATGGCACCAATTATCTCTTTTGCTTCCTGGTACTTATCCGGCTTCGTTAATTTCTTGAGGTGATAGTAAAAGGTTGACCTCGGCAGTTGAGCGATTGAGAGAAGAATCTCCAAGGAATGTTTCTGCCTCAGCTTTTGAACTACCTGCGTTTTTTGTGCAGGCGTCGCTCGTCTTCCAAAACCAAGGCTTGCAAGTTTTTTAAATATTCGTTTTCCGCCCTCAGTCGCTGTACTTCTGCCAGTAAATCCTCTTCTACTTCTTGCGATAATTTCCTGGGGCGACCAGTTCCTCCGCGCCCACGCCGTTCAATTCGAAACCCTTCGGGGCCTTCTTCCAGATAGATTCGCTCCCACGCCGTTATCCGACTCCTCACCACATTGAAACGTCTTTCTGTTTCACGGTAGCTTAAGCCTTCTTCTCGCATTGTTTCTACCACCAGTTGCTTAAACTCTGGTGTATACCGCTTGTTCGCTACTCCTTTTGGCATAACAAAACACCCCACTTGTTAGATAGTATATCATACTGTCTAACAAATGGGGTGCAGTTCATGTGCGCCGGGGCGTTTTTGTATCCCCGCACCCGGGAAACAGCAAGCCCCCGCCCGTCGGCTATGCCGACGGCGGGGGCTTTTGTACTGTTATGCGTCTGTGACGCGGGGAAGCGCTTACACGGTGATGAAGCCGAACTGAGCGGCGGTGTAGAACACCAGAATGGCCAGCAGCATCACGGGGCAGATGTAGCGGATCATCACGTTGAACAGCTTCTCGCGGGCGAAGCCCTCGCCGTTGCGGGTGACCTCCTCGGTGACAAACTTGGGGCCGACGCACCAGCCGATCATGATGCAGGTGATCAGAGCCACAATGGGCATCATCACGCTGTTGCTGATGTAGTCGAAGAAGGTCAGCAGATCCATGCCCAGAGGCGCGATGGCGCTCAGGGGGCCAAAGCCCAGAGAGGTGATGATGCCCACCGCGATGGCGTAGACCAGAACGCACAGGCAGGCGATGCGGCGGCTCATCTTGGGGAAGTAGTCCAGCAGGCTGGACACGACCGCCTCCATGATGGACACAGAGCTGGTCAGGGCAGCGAACAGCACCAGGGCGAAGAACAGTGCGCCCATGATGGTGCCGGCAGGCATCTGGATGAAGATCTTGGGCAGGGTGACGAACATCAGGCCGGGGCCGCTGCTGGCGAGGGCTTCCTCACCGGCGAAGGCGTAGACCGCGGGGATGATCATCAGACCGGCCAGCAGAGCCACAGCGGTGTCGAAGATCTGGATCTGGTTGATGGAGCTGGTGATCTTGGAGGTCTTGGGCATGTAGGAGCCGTAGGACACCATGATGCCCATGGCCAGGCTCATGGAGTAGAACATCTGGCCGCAGGCGGCGCAGACGGTCTTGAAGGAGAACTTCTCAAAGTCGGGCAGCAGGTAGTAGCTCAGACCGCCGATGGCGCCGGGCATGGTCAGCACGTAGATCGAAACGATCACGCACAGCACCAGCAGCAGGGGCATCATGATGCGGCTGGACTTCTCCACGCCCTTCTCCACGCCGGCAATGACGATAACGGCGGTGGCCACCAGATAGATGATCAGGTAGACGGCGGGCTCCACGGGGGCGGCGGTGAAGGAGCCAAAGTAGCCGTCCGCAGCCGCGGCCGCAGCATCGCCGGTCAGGTAGGCCAGCATATACTTGATGATCCAGCCGCCGATGACGCAGTAGTAGGGCAGGATGATGGCGGGGATGATGGTGGCCAGCGCACCCAGGAAGCTGAAGCGCTTGTCCACCATGCCGTAGGCCTTGATGGGGCTCTTGCCGGTCTTGCGGCCGATGGAGATCTCAGCGGCCATCAGGGCAAAGCCGAAGGTCACCGCCAGGATGATGTAGCACAGGATAAAGATGCCGCCGCCGTGCTGTGCGGCCAGATAGGGAAAGCGCCACAGATTGCCCAGGCCCACGGCACTGGCGGCAGCCGCCAGCACAAAGCCGAGGCTGCCGGTAAAACTACCACGTTTCTTTTCCATTCGTATCGATTCCTTTTTTCAGTTTTTGTACGGCTTTGCGCCGGCAAGGGCCGACGGCGTGTGCCGCAAACACACATTCTCCGGGCAAAACCACGGAGCGCCGGGGAACGCAGCCCTGCCTGTACACGGGGCACAGACGGCACTGCGGCATAAAAACAGCCCGGGGCTGGTCGGCCTCGAGCCGTTTGGGAAAGCGCAGGGGTACTTACCAGAACCACACGCCCTCGGGAGGCATGGGCTGGATGGTATAGATGATGCGGGAGAAGACAAAGCCCTCCACCAGCTCAAAGCGGACCATCTGGCGCACGAACTCCCGCTCAGCGGGTTCCAGCTCGCAGGTCAGGCCCTTAGCAGGGTCGAACACCGCACACCACAGCGAGCGCAGACCGTCCCGCTCCTTCTGATCGTCGGTGAACATCAGATACAGCCGCTCGGTGCCGGTGCCGTCCCAAGGCATGACACAGGCCAGCTTGCCCTCCACCACAGGATGCTCGTACCGCTTCACCTGCACATGGGTGCAGGTCTCCAGCCAGGCGCGGCCGGCGGCGGGGTTCGCCATCAGGGCGGCGCTCATCAAGGGCAGCCAGCTTCGGGGCTCCAGATGTTCGGGCGCGGGGGCGCCGAGGGTGATTCCGTTCGCCATGGGGATGCTCCTTTCGGTGTCCGCTCAAAAGAGCGGAATGGGGAAAACAGCTGCTTAGAAACCGCCGCAGGTGCGGGGGAAGGGCAGCACGTCGCGGATGTTGGGGATGCCGGTGAGGTACATCACCAGGCGCTCGAAGCCCATGCCGAAGCCGGAGTGCTTGACGCTGCCGTACTTGCGCAGCTCCAGATACCACTCGTAGCCCTCGGTGCTCAGGCCGCACTCGGCCATGCGCTGCTCCAGCACCTCCAGGCGCTCCTCACGCTGGCTGCCGCCCACCAGCTCGCCGATGCCGGGAACCAGCATATCGGCGGCGGCCACGGTCTTGCCGTCCTCGTTGGCGCGCATGTAGAAGCTCTTGATGGCCTTGGGGTAATCGGTGACGAACACGGGCTTGTGGAAGATCTGCTCGGTCAGGTAGCGCTCGTGCTCGGTCTGGATGTCGGTGCCCCACTCCACCTTGTACTGGAAGTTGTCGTTGTTCTTCTCCAGCAGAGCCACCGCGTCGGTGTAGGTGATGCGGCCGAACTCGCTGTCGCGCACCAGGGTCAGACGCTCGATCAGGCCCTTGTCGAAGAACTGGTTGAAGAAGGCCATCTCGTCGGGGCAGTGCTCCAGCACATAGCCGATGACGTACTTGGTCATGGCCTCAGCGGTGTCCATGTAGTCGCTCAGCTCGGCGAAGGCCATCTCGGGCTCGATCATCCAGAACTCGGCGGCATGGCGCGGGGTGTAGCTCTCTTCAGCGCGGAAGGTGGGGCCGAAGGTGTACACGTTGCCAAAGGCACGGGCCATGGCCTCGGCCTCCAGCTGGCCGGAAACGGTCAGCTGGGTGCTGCGCTTAAAGAAGTCCTGGCTGAAGTCCACCTGGCCGTCCTCGGTCATGGGCACATTGGTCAGGTCCAGGGTGGTCACACGGAACATCTCGCCGGCACCCTCACAGTCGCTGCCGGTGAAGATGGGGGTGTGGGCGTAGACGAAGCCGTTCTCCTGGAAGAAGCGATGCACCGCATAGGCGGCCACACTGCGCACCCGGAAGGCGGCGGAGAAGGTGTTGGTGCGGGGGCGCAGATGAGGCATGGTGCGCAGGAACTCCACGCTGTGGCGCTTCTTCTGCAGGGGGTAATCCGAGGGGCAGGTGCCCAGGATCTCGATGGAGTCGGCGTTCAGCTCAAAGGGCTGCTTGGCGCCGGGGGTGTGCACCAGCACGCCGGTGACCTGCATACTGGTGTAGGTGCCGGCCTTGGCGACCTCAGTGTAATTCTCCAGCTTGTCCGCCTGGAACACGACCTGCAGGCTCTTGAAGGAGCTGCCGTCGGTCAGCTCGATGAAGCCGATCTTCTTGGAATCCCGCACGGTCTTGGCCCAGCCGCAGACGGTGATGACACTGCCGTCAGCAGGGGTGGACTTGTGCAGGGAAGCGATCTCGATTCGCTGCATGATTTCTCTCTCCTTTATTTACGATGGGCGGAAGCAGGGGCCCGCCCCGCCCCAATCCCACGCTGGGCGCAGGATGCGATAGCTATCTTTTATTATACGCGCGCGGGCGAAGGATGTAAAGGGCGAAGTGTTGCGGTTTTGGGCTGTTTGATGCGGATTTTTGCACACAGAGCGCCGCCTTGGGAGAAAAAAGCCGCCTGCCCGGGGGCAGACGGCGGATTTTTAGATGCGATGCTTCAGCCAGCGGGGAAGAACCGCTCTTCCAGGGTCAGGCCCAGCAGAGCCAGCAAAAGGAACTCTGCCGGTACAAGGGCCATGAAGGCGAGGAACTGGGGCGCCAGATACCGAATGGTATACCACGCGGGCAGGTAGAGCAGCGCCGCCCCGCCCAGCACCGCAGCCCGGTACAGCCGGCCCCGACGTCCCTGCGCCCGGCGGCAGAGGAACAGCAGAAGGAAGGCGCCACCGCCCCACATGGCGGCGGTGCAGGTCATGCCGCACACCTGCTGAGAGGTCTGTACAAAGGGGTCGGAGTTTGTCACAAGCGCCGTCCACTCCTCGTAGCTGAGGGAGTAGAAAACGTTTGCGGGAGGGATGCCGGAAACGTCCCGAAGCGGCCCGCAAAAGGCCAGGAATACCAGTTGGAACAGCCCGAAAAATGCATAAAAGCACCGGGTCAGGATGCGGTATGTGCGGGTGTCGAACATGGCGGGCACCTCCTTTGGCCTTGCAAAACGGCACGCTGTACGGGGCACAGAGAGGCGAAAAAGGATCGGCCCCTGTGACCATGATAGTACAGAGGCCGATCTTTGTCAAACACAACTCGCAAAAAACAAACGGGATTTGGTCGATTTCTCGATGAAACGAGAGATCGGGGCAGCGACTCAGAATTTGAAGAAGAGCCGTGCCAGCATGATGCCGAAGGCGGCCATGCCGCTGCCGATCAGCGGGCCGGTGGGGCTGCCCTTGAACACGCCCACGCCGATGAAGGTGCCCACGACCACACCCAGGCTCACCATCACGTCGGTGTTGCCGATCTCGATGCCCTTGGCGCCGAAGATGGTCATCAGGATGCCGGAGGCAATGGCGATCCAGCCGGCGGGGCTCTGGAACACCGAGATCAGGTCAGAGGGCTCGTACTTGTCCAGGGCCAGCGGGGCCAGGAAGCCCACGGTCAGCAGGATGATGCCCCAGCTGATGCCGTTCTTGTCCAGTACCTCCAGCACGGGGTTGACCCGCAGCAGGCGCAGCACGAGAATGATGACCGCGGAGATGCCCACCGTCTTGTTGTTGGTAATGATCGAGATCACGATCATTGCGGAGAACAGCAGTTCGATCCAGTAGGCTTGCAGTTTGTCCATGTCAGCTCCTCCTTATGGAGACGAAGTTGTGGAGAAAACGGGCCAGGGGGCGTGAAGTGAGATCCGTCCGGCGGGGAGCGCATCCAGCCTGTGGCCCCCGCGGCATTGGTGCATTCGGCCGGTCAGGGAGCAGTTGTCTCGGTCGGTGTGGCAGTCGGAGCCTCGGTCGGTGCCGGAGTGGGGGTAGGCGTCGGCGCGGGAGTCGGTTCGGGGGTCGGTTCGGGGGTCGGGACCGGCGTGGGCTGCTCGGTGGGTTCAGCGGTCGGGACCGGCGTGGACTGCTCGGTGGGCTGCACAGTGGGCTCAGCGGTGGGCTGCTCGGTGGGCACCGTGGTGCCGGTGGGGGTGGCAGTCGGGGCCGCAGTGGAAGTAGCCTCAGGGGTGGTAGTGGGTGCTGCGGTGGCAGTGGCATCGGGGGTCGCACTGGGCACAGGCGTCGCAGAGGGGGCCGGGGTGGCGGTGGGCGCCGGGGTGGCAGTGGCCACCTCCACAAAGTGGGCGGTCACCACGATGCCGTTCAGCGGGTCGGCGTCACCGGGCACCCGGAAGGTCAGCCAGGGGTCGCCGCCGCAGCTGCCGGTGGGCTGGGCCGTCCAGTGGCTGAACTTCCAGCCGCTGTTGGCCACCGCGTCGATCTTGGTGCACAGCTCGCCCTTGGCCACCTTCTGGATGGACTCGCCCTGGATCTGGGCGGAGCCGGCGGGGGAGACCACGAACTCCACCTGGATGGTGTTGTCGGTCTTCTGGCCGCGCACCGCGATGGGGTCGGAGGTGATCAGGTCGGGCGGGGTCTCGTTGCGGCCGGGGATCTTTTTCAGCGGCAGGGGCCGGTCGTCCTCGGTGATGTAGGCGTGGGTGCGGACGTACTCAAACAGCGCTTCCACGCCCTTCATGGACAGATGCACGCCGTCGGAGAGGGTGTAGTCGGTCTTGGCCCAGCCGGTGTCGGGGTCCTTCAGGGCCTCGCTGCTGTTCAGGAACTTGTAGCCCTCCTCCTCGCACATCTTGACCAGCGCCTGGTTGAAGGAGTCCACCTGCTTCATGGTCAGGTTGGTGTTCTGGCGCAGCTTGTCCAGCGGGGGGATGGCATTCACGATCACATCCGCGTAGGGATAGGCCTCGGCGATGGCGGCCAGGCCCTGCTTGTAGGCGGTGATGAAGTTGTCCACCGAGCCGAACAGGTTGTTGGTGCCGAAGGACACCACCACCCGGCGGGGCTGCATGATCTCCACGGCCTTGGGGATGGTCACGAAGTCGGAGTAGCCCTTGAAGTCCACACACTTCAGGCTGGTGATCTGGCCTGCGCCCATGCTGGTCACGCCGATGGCATTGCTCAGGTCGGCCTTGCCATACATCATGTAGCGCACGGTGTTGCTGTCGCCGATGAACAGGGTCTCGGCCACATACTCCTCGCCGGCGTCCTCGCTCTCGGGCAGCACGGTGCCGGTGAACACATCGGTGTCGATGATGCCGGAGGCGGCGTCGTAGGTCTTGTCGTCCTCGGGCTCCACCCAGGGGGTGGCAGTGGGTGCGGCCATGCCGCTGGCGGAGGCGGGGTCGCTGGCGGGCTCACTGCCGCCAGAGAAGGCGGCAACGCCTACGATGCAGCCCACCACCAGCAGAGCGGCGCCGGCCACGGCAAAGGGGCCATAGGGTTTCTGCAGCAGCCGGCGGAAGGCCGCAGCTGCCTGGTCAACGAAAGAGGGTGTCTTGGAATTCATCATTCAGCTCATCCTTATTTCTTATGTGTTGCGGCGGCCGAAGCGCACCGAACGCCCGGCGCGCCGAACGATCGCTGGCACGCCAAAGCTACCCTTTATTTTACACCTTTTTGTGTGCCTGTACCAGTGGTACAGGTGCATTTTTAATGAAAAATCGGCTCAAATCAGACCCAAACCGCAAAAAAAGCCGCCCCGAAGGGCGGCAGATCGCGAAACGAAACAGGCTCAGCGGTGGAACAGGCGGGTGCCCTCGTACTTGGGCTCACAGGTCAGGTTCACGCCCAGCTTGCGGAACAGATCCTCATCGGAGGAGGAGATGATCACCGAGGAGTGCATCTCACAGCCCCGCAGCGCATCCAGCGCATCCAGGGCAGCCCGGGCGTTGGGGTCGGTGGCGGCGCATACCGACAGGGCCAGCAGCATCTCGTCTGCGTGCAGGCGGGGGTTCTGGCTGCCCAGATGCTCGGTCTTGAGGTTATGGATGGGGTCGATGACCTCCGGGCTCAGCAGGTGCAGATCATCCGGGATACCGGCTACCGCCTTGAGGGCATTCATGGTGGCGTTGGCGCAGGCGCCCATCAGCGGGCTGGTGCGCCCGGTGAAGATGCGCCCGTCGCTGAGCTGCAGGGCGGCCGCAGGGCCGCCGCTGACCTGCTCACGCACCAGTGCGGCGCTGACCACGGCCCGGTCGGTGGGTTTCAGGCCGGCCTTGCCCATCAGCATGTTCAGCTTCAGCACGGCGTTCTCCACCGGCTTGCCCTGGGCCTGCTTTTTGGCCAGGTCGTAGTAGCGGCGCAGGATCTCGTCGCCGCTGGCGGCACAGCACACCGCATCGTCCACGATGCCGTTGCCCACCATGTTCACGCCCATGTCGGTGGGGGACTGGTAGCGGCACTCGCCGTAAATGCGGGTGAAGATGGCGTTCAGAACGGGGAATGCCTCCACATCCCGGTTGTAGTTCACCGCCACGGTGCCATAGGCCTCCATGTGGAAGGGGTCGATCATATTCACGTCGTTCAGATCGGCGGTGGCGGCCTCATAGGCC
>JAFUQL010000257.1 GCA_017472375.1 Oscillospiraceae bacterium
ATCTGGACGACATCGCCCTGTTCATGCGGATGAAGGCGCAGCGCAAGCAGGCGCGCGGGGGCGGCGGAGCGGCCGCGAAGCCGCACTTCTTCCCTCTTCATTAACACCCCGCCAGTGTCTGGCTTGTGGCTTTGAAGTTTGCTGTTGCCCCGTTAGAGGGTAAACAGAGGAAGTAGTAAAACGCTAATGCCTGCGGCTGGCCCTACTTTTTGGCGACAAAAAGTAGGCAAAAAGCGCCGCTGTTGCGAGGCAGCGAGTCCGGTTTGCGGTGCCCAAAATTTGCTGCGCACGTTCGTTTGCTTGCAAATTTTGACCGCTGCACAGCTCGCGGCCTGCCTGCATCCGCCCCCGGCGGCGGCAGGCCACGAGCCCCACGCTTCGTCGCGCCGCTAAAATTTTCAAAACGGGAAGCCCCCGCTTCGCGGCGGACCAATTTGAAAATTTTTTTACGCGTCGGGATCTGAATGTCCGCACCCTCGTGCGGACGGCCGGCCCCCCCTCAGTCACGCTGCGCGTGCCAGCTCCCCCCTAGCGCGGGGGAAGCGGCGCAGCGGTTTCGCCTGCCGTTTCCCATCACCGCCCCGCCAACCCCCAAGCCACGCCCCTTCTTCCCTCTCCACTCTTCCCTAAGATCGCGAGGTGACCCCATGGATCAAGCCGCACTGTCCGCCTGTTACGCCCGGCTGGAGGCGCTGGGTGTGGACGTTTTCACCTGCCCCATGGGGCGGTACAAGGCGCTCTGCTCGCCGGACGGCGCCCTCGCGCTGAACCCGTCCGCCATCGAGACGGGCGCCGAGGAGCACGCCATCCTGCTGCACGAGGAGGGCCACTTTGCCACCGGGGCCTTTTACACGGCGGCCAGCCCCTACGCGGTGCGCCAAAAGCAGGAGAACCTGGCCAACCGGTATGTGTTCCGCACCCATTTTCCGCCGCAGCGGGTGCGGGCGGCGCTGGCCCGGGGCCTCACCGAGCCCTGGCAGCTGGCCGAGCACTTCGACCTGCCCGAGCCCATGATCCGGGAGATGCTGGCCTACTACCGGGCCCAGGGCGAGCTGTGACCTGCCCGCACCCTCACCCGTCCCCTCCGGGGGGCGGGTATTTTTGCGCCCAAAAACAGCAAGACCGCCGCGGCACAGAGCACAGGCTCCATACAGCGGCGGTCTCGCCGGTCCCCAAAACCAAAGGAAAAAAAAGAGAGAGAAAGAGAACACAACGTCCGCTTCACCCGACGACCCAGCACCACACCGGGACGGTGAGCATGCTCAGCAGGGTGGACAGCACCACGCAGCGTGCCGCGAAGGGGGCGTCGCTGTCGTAGCGGGCGGCAAACAGGGCGGTGGTGGCTGCGGCGGGCATACCGGCCAGCAGCACGCACACGCCGGCGGCAGGGCCGCTCAGGCCGGCCAGGGCGCACATGCCCAGGGCCGCCAGCGGGATCAGCACCAGCCGAAGCCCGCTGTAAAGCATGGTGGTGCGGGTGAAGATGGTGTGCAGCGGCACCTCAGCCATCACGGTGCCCACGATGAGCATGGTCATGGCGGTGTTGCAGCCGCCGATGCTCCGCACGGTGGACTCCACCACGCCGGGCAGGGGGATGCCGGTGATCATCAGGAACAGGCCCAGGTACACGGCCACCAGGCACGGATGGGTAACGATGTTCTTCAGCACCTTTTTGGGGTCGGCGGAGCCGGCCACAAAGTAGCTGGTGCCCACCGACCACATGACGATGCGGGTGGGGATGAGGAACAGCGAGGCATACAGCAGGCCCAGGCTGCCGTACACGCCCTCGGCGATGGGGTTGCCCAAAAAGCCGCCGTTGGACACGAGGGTGCAG
>JAFUQL010000034.1 GCA_017472375.1 Oscillospiraceae bacterium
CACGCACCATCGCGCCGATGGCATCGGCAAAGCTGCCGCCGGAGAAGTCACTGACCACAGAAACGCCGTACATCTGCTCATTTTTTGCCTTCACCCCCGCAAGGCTGCCCCACAGGATGACCGCCGGCAGCGCCAGCGCAATGGTGCGGGTCAGGGTGAAGCGGTGCAGCAGCCCGTACCGCCGGGACAGCAGCACGCACAGCACCGCACCGCCCGCCAGCAGGAAGGGCAGCAACCACACACCGTCCTCCCGGCAGAGCCAGGCAGCCGCAAGGCCGCACCCGGCCATGATCAGCCAGGGCAGGGTGCGCGGCAGGGGCTTTGCAGCCCGCAGGGCATAGCCCACCAGCCCCGCAAAGAAGAACATACACAGCGCCGGGAAGATGTTGTCCCGGTAGACCCGCAGGGTGGGCTCCGCACTGGCCGACGGCAGGAAGGCCAGCGCCATGAACACCGCCAGCTGCCGCCAGCGGCAGGCCAGCACCGGGCTGAGGGCGCAGGCGCAGGCCAGTGCCGCGGCACACCACAGCATCTGCCCCATGATGAGGTAGGGCAGGTCAAACTTTTCCAGAAGCGCCAGCCACAGGGCAAACAGCGGGTGCTTGGACAGGGTCAGATACCCATACTCGCCCAGCCACTGCCCCGCCGAGATGCTCTGCGCCATGGCGAAGTACAGCTCATCGTCCAGCGGCGCGCCGTCGATCCAGGTGTAGAACATCTGCTGGCTCGCCAGCAGCGCCTTCACAAGGAACACCGCCGCCACAGCGAGCCAATAGCCCGCCGGGGACAGGGAGTGCCGCTCCAGCATCTTTTTCAGTGAGTCGTAAACTTTCATCGTTTCGTCCGTAGGTCAGAGGGTGTGTGCGGTCAGCTCTGGATCTTCTCGATGCTCTCCACCAGATAGGTCTGGCGGCGGAACACCATCTGCAGGATCAGGCTCAGGTATTTGATGGCGATGGCCAGCACCGCGAACACCCCGGCAAAGCCCACCGTCAGCACGAACATGGTGGTCACCCAGCCCTCCACAAAGTCCCCGGTGAAGAACACCACCAGCGTGTAAAGCAGCTCCAGCAGGGCGATGAGCATCATGCCCCCGGCCACCCCCACGCTGAGTTTGAAGCCCGCGTCGGTGTACAGCACCAGGCTGTCCACCGCCAGCGCGCTGTCACCAGTGCGGCGGCTCATGCCGCCCTCGAAGGTCAGGCTGGCCTGCGCCAGGCCGCTGGCCGCATAGGCCGCCTTGCGGTAGGGCAGGTTGGGGCTGATGGCGTGTACCCGGTTGATGGCGCGGCGGCTCAGCAGCCGGAAGGCATCGGTGCCGATGGCGTAGGCCGAGCGGCTGAACCGGTTGAACACCCCGTAAAACAGCTTGCTGGCGGTCGCCTGGCAGCTGGGCCCCACCGTGACCACGTCATTGCCCTTGAGGGCGGTCTGGTAGGCTTCCCAGATCAGCTCCGGGTCGTAGCACAGGTCGGCGGAATCGAACTCATAGACGAAGTCGCCGATGGCGCAGTCCTGCCCCGCGTTCATGCAGGGCTCCACCCCCTGCGCAAGGCTCATGTGCAGCAGGGTCAGGGGCTTCTCCAGATGGGCGGCGGCAAAGGCGCGCACCGCGTCGGCGGTGCCGTCGGTGCTGCAGTCGTCCACCGCCACCACCTCAAACTGGGCAAAGTGCCGCTCCAGCTGCCCGCACACCGCCTGCAGGAACTCCCCCACACGGGCGGCGTCGTTGCGCAGATACACCACCGCAGATACAAAATTGCTCTCTTTTGCCTGAGTCATGTTACAGCACCTCGTCCAAATCGTATACGGTGTTGATCTTGCCGGAAAGCACGCTCACGAACACCGGCTCGTCGGAATACTTCCGCACCACGGTGGGGCGGGAATCGTCGATCTCACTGGCCTTCAGGATGGGTTTCATGCTGAACAGGCTGGAGTGATACTCGAAGCCCAGTTCATCCCGCATATACTTGCGGGCAAGCTGGCTCATGTAGGGCCATGCGCTGGCGGGCTTGGCGGGGCAGGCGTCGCAGTTGTACAGACTGCCCGGGCGGCACCGCCCTTCGCTGCGGCTCTGGCACTCGAAGGTGGGCAGGGCGTCGTAGCTGGTCACATGGGGGGTGAAGGTGACGCTGGTCAGGCTGTGCAGCCCGGTGCGGCCGAAGGGCATGATGGAGAAGAAGGGCCCGTCCATCACCGTCAGGCCGATGTCCCGCAGGCGGTCGTTGACGGTACACAGGATGATCTCGCACAGCTCGTACTTGATCTTGAAGGGCTCGAAGCCCATCATGGCGTGTACGTCGTTGACCCCCGCATAGGTGGCATTCAGCAGATAAGGAGTCTCGCAGCAGCCGGCGGCGGTCTCCACCTGCCACACACTGCCTGCCTGCCGGATGGCGGTGGGGGCGGCGCTGTACCGCACCTCCACCGTAGGCAGGGCGGCCAGCTTTTCCAGGAAGTAGTTCTTCAGGATCTGGGCGTCGTAGGTGTACTCCTTGGTAAGGAAGGCCCCGTCGCACATGCCCGGGTTGAAGTAGCGGGCGGGATCCACGCCGTCGCAGCGGATGTGGGCGGCGTCGCAGAACTTCTGGAACTCCGGCCCGGTGGTCCAGGAGAAGTGGGCGCTGGTGGCGTACACCTGCTCAAATTCGGTGAGGATGCAGAAGCCGTAATCCTCACAGAAGCGGTCGAAGTATTTGGCGCTCTTGATGGCGGTGGAGTAGCTGCGGGGGTAGTGGTACCCCTGATGCACCCGGGCCTGATTGATGTAGGTGGCCCGCATAAAGGGGCCGGGGTCCCGCTCCAGCACCAGCACCCGCTGGCCCTTTTCGCCGCATTTGGCGGCGGCATACAGGCCGTACAGGCCCGCGCCGAGGATGATCTTGTCGTAGGTCATGGTAACACCGCTTTCGTGTGTGGCTCCCCTCAGGGGTTGTACTTCCCGGCCAGCGCCGCGAACAGGATCTTCAGGAGGTTCGAGTTGCCCTTGAAGCCCTTGATCTTGGTGGGGGCGGGCTCGTCCTTCGGGTAGGCGCGCACCACCGGCACCTCGCAGGCTTTCAGGCCAAGCTGGGTGGCGCGCACACTCAGATAGGCCAGCAGCTCATACCCGGCGAACACATCCCGGAAGGGCTGCACGTCGGGGTGGGTCAGGTACTCCCGGCTGTAGGCGCGGTAGGCGTTGGTGGTGTCGGTGAACCACTGCCCCGCCGCAAGGCTGATGACCGGCGCATGGATGAGGCGCACCGCCAGATAGCGGCTGGGCGGGGTGTTGACCGCCTGCCCGCCCCGGATGAAGCGGCTGCCCTGCACCAGGTCGTAACCCAGCTTCAGCTTGCGGATGAACAGGGGGACGCTCTCGATGGAGTCCTTGTTGTTGCCATCAATGGTCAGCACGCCCTTGTAGCCCCGCTGCAGCGCGAACCACAGCCCCATGCGAAGCTGTGCGCCCTGCTTGCCGGGGCCTGTCTTGACCAGCAGGGTGTTGACCCCGCGCCCGGCCAGGCCGCTGTGGGCCATGCTGCCGTCGGTGCTGCCGCCGTCACACAGGATGATGTCGCACACCCCGTGGATCCTGGCCGCATAGGCCCGGTCCAGCTCGGTGAGGATGCGCTGCCCCTCGTTGATGATGGGGATCAGCAGGCAGTAGTCGCTGGTGCGGGGCAGGAACTCGGTGCTTTCATAATCGGGCACACCGTCAAGGCCGGTGATGGCCCGGGTGATGTAATCGCTCATACTTCGCCAAAGACCTCCTTCACATAGGTCAGGCACCGGCGCAGCTCGTCCGGCTCCTGTGCTTTCATCTCCACCGAGACAAAGCCCTTGTAGCCCACCGCACCCAGCAGCAGGGCAAGCTGCCGATGGATGGGGCGCTCCTGAATGGGGCCGAGCCCCGGCTCGCTGATGTGGATGTGGCTGACGTACTTCATGTCCAGCGCAAAGTCGGCGGGGTTTTCACCGTTCTCGATCATGGTGCCCACGTCCAGATTCACCGACAGGCCGGGCAGACCCAGCTTTTTCACCAATGCGAAGGCCTCGCGGGTGGTGTTCAGGTAGTTGGTGTTGTAGATGGGCGGATTGGCCTCCATGGCAAGGCGCACCCCCGCCCTGGCGGCGGCAAGGCCCAGCCGGGCAAAGAAGGCTTCGGCCTCCTCCGGGCTGCGGCCCTCGGGCACATTGCGCTGACGGGGACAGCCGAACACCAGGCTGTCGCAGCGGCAGGCCCGGGCGAACTCATAGGCCATGGCGGTGTATTCCTCCAGCCGCTCTGCGTCCTGCGGGTCGAAGATGCTGCCGGACTGACCGAACCAGATGCTCTGCATGCTGGGGATGACGAACCCGTACTTTTGGTACATCACCCCGGCGAACAGCGCCGCGCCGTTCAGGCACTCATAGGGGGCCTCAGGGAACACCCGGGTGGGGGCGATCTCAATGCCGGTGTAGCCCAGCTCCCGCATCAGCTCCCATGCAAACTCGTCGTGTTCGGCGGCCCAGCCCAGATTGGATGCTGCCAGTTTCATCTCACACCCATCCTTTCATAAAGGCGGCGATGTCCGCCAGTTCTTCTTCCACCGTACACAGGTACCCGTCCGCGCCGCCCAGCAGCCCGGCGTGGCGGCTGCGCAGGTCGTAGTTAAAGGGCGCGGCGGTCAGATGGTTCTCAAAGGTCTTTCCGGTGAGATGCTCATACACCCGCGCCGCGCTCACCGGGGGCGGGGTCAGGTTCACGGTGTGCAGGCCCGCATCCAGGCAGGTCCGGATGTCCCGCCACAGGCGGCTCAGGTCGTAGAACTGATACACCGAGCGGCTGTCGGTGAAGGCCAGCGCATTCCAGTCGTTCTGCTCAAAGAAGGCCCGCAGGGCGGCGGCGGCCGCCTTCCCGTTCAGCTTGTAAAAGCCGTTGCCCGCATCGCTGTAGCCCGCCCGCACCAGGTCGCTCTTGGCAGCCAGCTCCCCGTACTTGGCGGGACGCAGCATGGCAGGGGTCAGAGTGTGCAGGTCGTAGAGGAAGTTCTTCTTCAGCCCGATGCCGTAGAGCGCAGGCAGGCGCAGGATCAGCGCGTCGGGGAAGTCCTCCCGCACCCACTGCTCCAGCTGCAGGCGGTTGGCGCCATAGGGAGCAAGTCCCTCAGCGGACATGGGGCTGTCCTCGTATTTGCCGCGGCTGTCGGCGTAGACCGCGATGGAGGAGATCAGCACCACCTGCCGGGGTGCCAGACGGCGCAGGTTCTCCCGGGCGGCGGCCATCACCGCCAGGTCGGCGGCGGGATCCTGATTGGCCAGAAACATGGCGGCGGGGACGCCCGCATAGACCACAAGGCCGTTCTCTCTGCCGAAGCCCTCGGCGATGTCGGTGGAATGGTACGCCGCATCGAAGGTATGCGCGGCCATCAGGTTGCCTCCCACAAAGCCGGTGCTGCCCACCAGTACGGTATCTGCCATGTGTGGTCCCTCCTGTATCCGGGTTTTCTCAGCGGCCGGGGGCGGTCAGAATGCGCCCGCCGCGCCGCACAGTTATACAGATATCATTATACAAAATTGCGGCGCAAAGCGCAATGGACGCCGGGCCATCTTATAGCGCATGGATCGGCCGACAGCTTTTTTCACATATCTTCCTCAATGCTCTTGAACGATCTGCATATCAGAGTATAATTTATACTGAAAGATCATCCATCAGATCAGCGGGACAAATAAGAACATACCGATTTGAGATCGCACGATGAGGTTGTATAAGTATGAGGCAATCGAATGCATCGACGATGTGGGTCATTTGTGAAAATGATACACCAGGGGCAAGAGAGGTCAATGGATATCCAGGGGGAAGTGCCTATATCGTTAAAAAGGAATTTCCGCAAGATGTGATACAGATATGTAAAAGGAACGCTTGGAATCTTGTTTTTGCATCGGATGGTATGGATGCAGAGCTTCTCACCGATTGTTATGTGGTAACAGAAGCCGGAGAACTGAAAGGTCATCTTGTTTCCGGAACAGTTTTATGGTATGCAGATTTCGCCGAGGGCGGAAAACACGAACATTCCTATAAAAGAGTTGCCGGTGATCTGGTTCGTTTGGGTTTCTCCAGATGGTAACAATGGGGCGGAAGGCCGAAAACCAACGACCTGTTGCTGCACTGTGTGCTGCAACGTATTCAAAAAACAAGAATTTTCAAAACGATCAAGAGGCTCTGAAAAGGGTCTCTTTTTGTTTTATGGGCTGTGGAAAAAGCAAAAAGTTTATTCCAAGGTCTTGTGTTTTTCGCAAGAAAACAGCGCCTGCAGCATAATTTTGCAGTACAGAATGCGCCTTTCAAGATCCGCCGTTGTATACACGGTCAAGGGTCATCCCGCGCCCCTTCTTGAACCGTCGCCGGGCAGAGTGTATAATAAAGTCATCCCACAGAACATCTGCCCCGCAACGGAGGTATCCCCCATGAAACGACTGTCCGCTCTGCTTCTCGCGCTGCTGCTGGCCCTGCTGATGGCCGCCTGCGGTTCCGATCCGCTCGGCACTCACATCTACTTCAACTTTGAGCCCACCGACGTGGCGCAGGCGGAGATGTTCCGGTACTCCGGCACCCCCGCCGACGCGGAGAAAAAGACCGTCACCGCTGAGGAGGACATCCGCATCCTCATCGGGATGCTGGAAAACCTGCCGCTGGACGCCTCCTCCATGGAGCCCACCGTGCCCGCCGGGATGTTCTGTGTGCGCTTCACCCTGAACGACGGCGGCACCGTGGAGATGATCTACGCCGGCTGCGGCGAGGGCGGCGGGCGGCTGTCCCTCTCGCCGGATCACATCGAGCTCTTCACCAGCGACGGCGATCTGGGCCGCTACTGGACGGACCTGAACGGCGAATACGAGGCCGTGCCCGCCACCGAGGAGGAACTGCCCAAACTCCCGGACGGCACCATCCCGGTGGAATAAACAGCACAAACAGCCCGCAGACGAGGGAACTCCCCCGTCTGCGGGCTGTCTTTTTCTGTTTTGGGTGTCACCCCAGCAGGGCGGCGGGGTCGGTGTACCGGCCGCTCTCCTGCACCTCAAAGTGCAGATGAGTCCCCAGATCCGCCTCGGCGGGTACCGTGCCGATGAGCCCCAGCCGGTCGCCGGCTCTGACCCGGTCGCCGGCCTTCACCTCAGGTTTTGCAAGGCCCTGATAGCGGTAGATGCGGTCGCCGTCCGACACCTCCACCGTCCAGCCCCACACCGCATCCTGAAAGACCGCGGTCACCTCGCCCAGCGCGGCAGCTTTCACCGCCGCATCCCCGGCGCAGGCGATGTCGATGCCGTTGTGGGTGCGCCAGTCGCCCAGGGTGGCATTGTACACCAGCTCGTCACCGCTGCAGGCGGCGGCGATCTGCCCACTCACAGGCCAGACATAGGGCGATGCAGCCACATCGGCAGGCGGCGTAGAGGGTTCGGGCACGGCGGACGGCGCAGAGGAGGCAGACGCCTGCGGCTGCGGCTGGGAGGACGGCTGCAAGGGCGCGGGCTCCACGGGCACATCCTCGGTTTTCTGCTCCACCGGCGCATCGGGCCAGTCCCATGTGAATTCCTCCTCCGTCTCATAGCCCGGGTCGCTGACCACGGGGTCGTCGTTCATTCGGTCCACCACCGTGCGGATGGCCCATGCGCTGGAGGCTGCCGCCGCCAGAATGCAGGCCACCAGCGCCAGATAGAAGCCTTTATCCCGCAAAAAGGATGTAATTCGGTTCATTTGTACGCTCCGTTCCCGGCGCCCTGCCGTGGGGCTGTGGTGCGCCGCAGTTTGTGTATCGTATCGACACCCATAGTTTGCAGCACCCCGGGCGGGAATATTCATGCCCCGCCGACCTGGTTTTTGAAAGATTTGCGCCGCCCGTTTCGTATTGATAGAAAAGGCGCTGAGCCGATACAGAAAGGATGGGAACGTATGATCATCACCACCACCCCCAGCATCGAAGGGCATGAGATCCTGGAGTACCGTCAGGTGGTCTTCGGGGAGGTCATCTCCGGCGTGGACTTTGTGAAGGACTTCACCGCAGGGCTGTCCAACTTCTTCGGCGGCCGCTCCGGCACCTATGAGGAGGAGCTGGTGCAGGCCCGCGCGCAGGCCATGCAGGAGATGCAGCAGCGCGCCCGGGACGTGGGCGCCAACGCCATCGTGGGCGTGGACATCGACTACGAGGTGCTGGGCAGCGACAACGGCATGCTCATGGTCACCGCCAGCGGCACCGCTGTGGTCATCCGCTGAACATACGGCATAAGAAAACCGCCCCTCCCGGCTGAATTTCCGGAAGGGGCGGTTTTTATTCGTTCAATGCGCCCGCGGTCATTTCGCAGCCGGCTGTTCCCGTGTGGGGTCAGCCGGGGGCGGGGCGGCGGGGACGGTGTTTTTCGGCAGCATGAAGGAGGAGGTGTGCCCCTTCAGCGGGATGCTGAGCACCAGTGCGATGCCCAGCGCGATGCCCACGGCCACCTTGAAGGTCTCCACGCCTTTCATTGCCATCATGGCGCTGTTGCCCTGAATGAAGTAGTAGGCGGTGTAGTAGATGCCCGAGCCGGGCACCAGCGGGAAGATGCCGCCCAGCAGGAACACGATGACCGGCGCCCGGCGGGTGATGGCAAACCAGCGCGCCAGCGCCGCCATGGGCAGGGTGGCGAAGAAGCGGGCCATGGGCACGCTCATGCCCAGCTGCTGGCCGATGCGGTAGCCCAGCCAGCCCATGGCGCCGGTGATGGCGCAGGATACATAGTGCCGCCGGTCCACCTGAAAGAGGGCTGCGTAGGCCACGCTTGCCGCGCCGGAGGCCAGCACTTCCAGCAGAAGGGTGGTCAGTTCCACAGCACGATCCCTCCTCCCAGCAGATTTACAAAGCCCAGCGCGGCGCCCACGCCGATGGCTACCGAGCCGGCGGCGAAGATGGCGTCGATGAGCCGGATGGTGCCGGCCAGATAGTCGCCGCTCACATAGTCCCGGATGCCCATGGTCAGGGCCACGCCGGGGGTCAGGGGCATCAGCGCACCGATGGCGGTGATCTCCACATCCAGCCAAGGATAGGCCACCTCCACCAGCGACACGGCGCACACCAGCATGGCAGCGCTGGCCAGGCGGGCAAAGATGCGGTTCATGCCGGTGCGGGTCAGCATCACCATCATGAACTGCACCATACCGGCCACCACGCCGGCCATCATGCACTCCAGCACGCCGCCGCCGAACAGGTAGCCGAAGCAGACGCTGCCCGCTGCACAGGCGATCACCTGATCCTCCACGCCGATGTCCGGCATGGCGCGGATCTGCTCCAGACGGGCGCGGGCGCCCTCCAGATCCAGCACGCCGTTGGCGATCTCGCGGGACATCTCGTTGATGGCCTCCACCCGGCCCATGTGCATCCCGTTGCGGGGGCTGTGGCGCACCTGTGCGTGGGCGCTATCCCCCTTCAGGCTGGCGATGATGCCGTTGGTGAGTACATAGGCCTCAAAGCCCTCTGCACCCAGATTTTTGGCGATGTACACCATGGTCTGCTGGGCGCGGAAGGTCTCCGCGCCGCTGGACAGCAGCAGAATGCCCGCATCCACCGTGAGCTGCAGGATCTCGCTGTCTCGTTTATCCACGGATGGCCTCCCGAACCTGACCGAACTCCTCGTAGTGGCTGTACAGATGGCGGGCGATGACCTCCATCAGCAGGAAGTCCTCCTCGCTGTCGATGTCCAGAATGCCCGTGTCCATCATCAGGGTAACGTAGGTGCGGGCCTCCCAGATGTTGTGGGTGGCGTTGCCGGCGAGGAAATCCCGCTCATACACATAGATGCTGGCATTCACGTCAAAGAAGCTGGGGGCCTGCTGCCGGGTGGCGAACCACACATCGCCGATGCCCCGCTCGATGTGGTCGCCGCAGTCCTGGACCATATTGCAGCAGGGGTTGCGGCGACTCTCGGTGGCACTGTACACCAGCTGCAGGTCGTCCCGGGCGGCCTTCATCTCGTAGGCATTGGCCAGATCCTGAGCCGTGCGCAGCGGGCTGGTGATGTCCAGATCCATCACATAGTCGTAGGCAAAACCCCGCATCTCCTCCATGCGGGTCAGGCTGTCCTGAATGACCTCCATCTTGGGCACAGTGTCGCCGCCCAGCGCTTCACAGCGGGGCAGGAACACCACCTCGGGGTACTTCGCCGCCACCAGCTCCGCCAGCTCCTTGCTGTCGGTGTTCAGGGCGATGTCGGCCTGCACCTCGGGGTGGGCGGCCAGAAACAGGTTCGCGGCGGCCAGGCTGTAGTAGACCAGCGGCTTGTCGCAGAAGGTCTTGAGGTTCTTGTTCTTGAAGCCCTTGCTGCCTGCGCGGCCGCAAACCGTGATGAGCAGTTTTTTCATGATCCTTTTCCCTCGTTTCACATCAATGATGAGCGCGCTCAGCCGGGCACGCCCTGCGCACCCTCGCCCAGGGTCAGCTTCAGCACCTCCAGCGCCATGCGGGGCGGGTTGATGCTCTCGCCGCTGCCGGTGAGGGCGTAGTCCACAAAGTATTCCATCTCCCGCTCATAGCGGCGGTTCACCGGCTCGTCGTGGTGCTGCACGGTGCCGTCCTCCAGCGTCAGGGTGCCCGCGCCGAAGTCCGCTGTGACGGTGCCATGCTCGCACAGCAGCTCGATGCTGCGGCGGTAGCCCCGGCCGAAGTAGTCCAGATGCACCTCGGCCAGCAGCTTCGGATACCGGGCGATGTACACCGACAGGTCGTCCGAATCGATCTCCAGATGGCTGTAGGTGCCCTTGAAGTTGTACACCGCCTCGGGCAGGCCGAACAGCTCCACCAGATAATCCCACTCGTGGATCAGGTCGATGGTCACGCCGCCGCCCATGTCCTTGTGGGCGGAGTAGACGGTGCGGTAGTCCACGCCGGGGCGCCAGTCGGGCAGATAGGACGAGCAGATGACCCGGGCGGAGTAGGGCCGCAGCAGAGGCAGAAGCTGCCTCAGCGCCACCATGGTGCCGCACCAGCGCATGGGCGCGGCCACATAGGCTTTCTGATGCTCGTCCAGCCCCAGCGCCGCCAGATCGTAGCCGGTGGCCTCGAAGATGGGCTTTTCGATGAACAGCGCCTTCGCCCGGCCCGCCAGCGCCCGGATGGCCTCCGCGTGCAGATGGGTGGGGTTGGTGATGAAGGCCAGGTCGTACTCGCCCAGGTCCTACCAGTCGGTGTACTGGGCGTGCAGCAGCTCGGCCACGCCCTCCCGCAGGGGCCCGTGCCCGCTGCGCAGGGCGTCCGCCTGCAGTTCGATGCCCCGGCTGTCGCACAGGGCCGCAAGATTTTTCAGGTGCCGGGTGCCGATGGAGCCCGGCCCGATGAACAGTGCTTTCATGGGTATCACATCCTCAAAAACGGTGGCGGCTCAGGCCTGCTCGATGCGCTCGATCAGGTCGATGGTCTGCTGGTCCTGCTCGAAGCTGTAGCGGGGGGTCTCCTCGCCCTTCAGCACCGCAAAGAAGTTGGCCAGCTCGTCCACATAGGCGTTCTCCACCACATTGTCGCTGTAGCGGCTGTCGTGTTCAAAGGTCTCGTAGGTGACCACCGGGCGCTTCTCCCTGGCGGCGTGGTCGTAGTCGTACAGGCTGGTGGGGTTGCCCTCCCAGAACAGATGCAGTCCCTCACCGAAGCACTCGAAATTGCGCACCGCCTTGGGGCTGACCACGTCCGCGGCCAAAAAGCCCTTGGTACCGTTTTCATGGCGCAGGGTGACGAACCAGGTGTCCGCGTAGGGCACCTCCAGGTCACTGAGCTTGTCCCGCATCACCTGCACCGAGGTCACCGGGCCGAAGGCATCCAGCAGCCAGGGCAGGTCGATGCCGAAGATCTCCCGCACGCCGCCGGTGCGGGCGTCGCTCATAAAGAAGTTCTTGTAGCTCTCCCAGGGATGCCAGTCGGGCAGGTACTGGCCGATGTGGTAGATGTAGTTGACGGGCTTTGCGAATTCGGCCACCCGGCGCTTGATGTACTGGGTCTCGCCCCGGTACAGCATGGTGCTGGACAGGAACAGAGGCAGGCCCTTTTCCTTCGCTTTGGCGATGTTTTCGGCATAGCCGTCGTCCACCAGATTCAGCTCGGTGAACACCGGCAGGCCGGCATCCAGCAGCTCGCTGATGATGCCGCTGTGGGTGATGGGCGCGGTGCACACCAGCGCCGCATCCGGGTGCTCGGCCTCCACCGCCTCCGAAATGGACGGGTAGGCGGCGATGCCCAGACCCTCCGCCTCGGCGCGGCGGCTCTCGGTCATGTCCACGCCGCACAGCTCAATGGTGCCGTCCATGCCCCTGGCAAGGCGCGCACGGCGCTTGCCCATGCTGCCCAGACCAACGATCAACAGTTTCATGGGATAACTCCCCCTTGTCTTTTATGATACCGGCTCGGCCGGGTTGTGCCAGTCTGCGGGCACCGGGCCGTCGTAGAAGGCCTTGGGCGCCCCGAAGCCCGGGCGCAGCAGTTCCTGCTCCAGCACCCGGACCATGCGGGCACTGGTGTCGCCGCCGTTGTAGGGGCTGACGGTGCGCCGCGCTTTCTCACGGAACCCTGCGGTTTTTGCGGTCTCCAACGCGGCGGTGATGGCGTCCGCATCGGCGGGGCAGCACAGCACATTGTCGCAGACGATGCGCCCGGCCTGACGGTCGCCGATGTTGAGGGTGGGCACCCCGAAGGTAGGGGTCTCCACCACGCCGCTGGAGGAATTGCCCGCCACCAGCGCGGCACAGCGCAGGGCGGCCACATACCGCACCACGCCCAGGCTGGTGAACGCCGCCGCCCGTTCCGGCCGCGCCGCCGCCCATTCGTCCCACATCCGGTTGATGGCCGCACCGCCCGCATCCGCGTTGGACTTGGTGATGAGCCAGTTCAACTCCGGCTCCCGCTCCATGGCGGTGAGCAGCGCCTGCATCTGGGCCATGGGGTCCGCATCGCCGGCGGTCTCCGGGTGGAAGGTCACGAGGCCGAAGGGCTTCTCCCCCCACTCCGCAAGGCCGAGGCTGGCCAGCAGGTCGGCCCGGCTCATGGGCGGGATGGTGCGCAGATTCTCGTCCCCCAGACCGCCCAATTGGTACACTGTCTCAGGCGCTTCGCCCATGCGGATGACCCGGGCGGCGTACTCGCCGCAGCTGGGGAAGTGCAGGTGGGCGATCTTGGTGATGCAGTGGCGGTAGTACTCGTCCGCCGCGCCCAGGGTCACGTCGCCGCCGCTGATGTGCACCACCGGCACCCGCTGCAGGGCGGCCGCCTGTGCCGCTGCGAAGATCTCGTACCGGTCGCCCAGCAGCAGCAGGGCGGCGGGGCGATGCTCCTCGAACCAGCGGCTGAACCGGTCGATGGTGCGGCACACCGCGCCGGCGGTGGCCAGCGGGCCGCTCTCCCCCTCCAGAATGGGGATACGGGCGGCGATGGGCAGGCCGTCCGCCTCGATCTCCCGCACGGTCAGGCCGTATTCCCCGGCCAGATGCGCGCCGGTGACCAACAGGGCGGTGTCCAGCTTCTCACTGTTTTGAAGGCGGCGCAGCACCGGGCGCAGCAGGCCGTATTCCGCCCGGGTACCGGTGACAACCGCCAGTGTTTTCTTTTCCATGGGATGCTCTCCCCTCTCACAGCCGGATCGGCTCGTCCTCCTCGAAGTCGCAGGGGGCGGCCTTGCCCAGCACCTCGTACCAGCGCATGGGGCTGATGCCGTCGCCGGGGCGCTTGGTGGTCAGGTTCTCAGCGGTGAACACCTCGCCCTGTTTGATGGGCTTTGCCGCCACGATGCTCTTGCGGGCGATGGGCTTGTTCTTGGCCTCACTGGGGCTGACCTGCTTGCCGGTGCCGCCCATGGCCTTCTCGATGTTGCGCACGGCCTGCACCATGGCGGTCAGCTCCGCCGGGTCCAGGCTGGCCTGCTGGTCGGGGCCGGGCAGGCTCTTGTCCAGCGTGAAGTGCTTCTCGATGACCACCGCGCCCAGAGCGGCGGCGGCCACATCGCACTCCCAGCCGTTGGTGTGGTCAGACAGACCCACCGGCAGACCGAACTGTTCGTTCAGGTCCAGCATGGCCATCAGGTTGGCGTCCTCATAAGGGGTGGGGTACTCGGTGTTGCAGTGCAGCAGCACCACGCCGGGGCAGCCGTTGTCCTCCAGAATGGACAGGGCGTCCTCGATCTCGCTCATCACGCTCATGCCGGTGGACAGGATGACCGGCATTTTTGCGCGGCCCACCGCCTCCAGCAGGGGCAGGTTGGTGATCTCGCCGCTGGGCACCTTCATGTAGGGCAGGCCCAGCCCGGCCAGGAACTCCACGCTGGGCAGGTCGAAGGGGGCCGACAGGTA
>JAFUQL010000258.1 GCA_017472375.1 Oscillospiraceae bacterium
AGGCTGGCCCAGAAGGGCTCCAGCGGGCGGGGGGACATGGGGGCAGAGGTGCGCCGCGCGCCCCGGCTGCGGCTCAGGGTCAGGGCCAATTGCAGGCACAGCAGCTCCTCAAAGATGAGCCGGCGTCGGGCGGCGGTCACGTCCCCGGGGGCCTTGGGGCGGTGGATCATGCCGATGGCCGTCCACTTGTCCGGCAGGCGGAACTTCCGGCGCAGGGCTTCGGGCAGGGGGTCGGGCAGGGGCTCGCACTCCTCCAGCGCCCGGGCCACGCACCGGCCGATGGTGCCGCTGTTCAGCCCCTCGGTCTGGGGGTAGACGGCGGCGAAGGGGGCGGCGGCCACCTGCGCGGCGGTGCGCACGGCGGGGGAGAGCATCTCCCGGCGGGTCAGGCTGCCGCCCACCCGCCCGGCGAACCAGTAGGTCTCGCCCTCCACCAGCTTGTCGGCGGCGTAGGGGGTGTTGAACCAGGTGAGGGTCACCGGGGCGGAGTCGTCCCCGGCCTGCACCTTGATCATGGTGCGCCCGCCGGGCAGGCGGGTGCTGCCCAGCTTGGCGTAGACGGTGGCCCGGATGACCACCTCCTCCCCGGCGGGGGCGCTGAGCACCTCGGCGGGGTGGGAGTAGTCCACATAGCGGCGGGGGTAGTGGCAGAGCAGCTCCTCCACCGTTTCAACGCCCAGACGGGCAAACTTCTTTGCCAGCACCGGGCCCACGCCCTTGATGAACTGTACCTGATCGGACGGCTTCACGGAAAACACCCTCTCCTCGGTGAAAACTGTGTACGCAAAAAAGTCCCGCGCTGCCCTCCCGAACCGGGAAAGCAGCGCGGGAACGCTGGTTTTATAAGAGGTCCGCTTACTCCACGCTCAGCATGTAGTAGTAGACGGGCTGGCCGCCCACGATGTGGGTGACCTCGATGTCGCCGCCCACCTTCTTGCGGATGAGCTCGGCGGTGGCCTCGGCCTCCTCCTCGCTCACATCGCAGCCGCTGATCAGGGTGATGAACTGGGCGTCCTTGCGGGCGCGCACCATGCTGCGGGCCAGGCGGTAGGTGGTCTTGGTCAGGTCGCTGCCGGTGTCCACGATCTTGCCGTTCTCCAGGGCCATCATCTCGCCCTTCTTGATCTTCTTGCCGTCGAACTCGCTGTCGCGGGCGGCGAAGGTCACCTGGCCGGTGGCCCCCTTGTCGGCGGCCTGCATCATGGCGATGGGGTTGGCATCCACCGCGCTGTCGGGGTCGAAGTTCAGCATGGCGGTGATGCCCTGGGGAATGGTGCGGGTGGGCAGCACCACGATGCGGCGGTCGGCCAGCTTCTGAGCCTGCTCAGCGGCCATGATGATGTTCTTGTTGTTGGGCAGAACAAAGATGGTCTGGGCGGGCACGCTCTGGGCGGCGGCCACGATGTCCTCGGTGGCGGGGTTCATGGTCTGGCCGCCGCTGACCACGGCGTTGACGCCCAGGTCGGTGAACACGGCCTTCAGGCCCTCGCCGGCGGCCACGGCCACAAAGCCGTAGGGCTGGTCGGGATCGACGGCGGCGTAGGTGAACTCACTGGCAGGGGCCTGCTCGGCGGCCTTCTGCTTCTCCAGGCCCTTGCCCTGCTTCTGGCGGGCCAGGAACTGCTCGTGCATGTTCTCGATCTTGAAGGTGCTCAGCCAGCCGTACTGGATGGCGTGGGTCAGGATCTTGCCGGGGTCGGCGGTGTGGACGTGGCAGTTGATGACCTCGTCGTCCTCGATGACCACCACGCTGTCACCGTTGGACTCGCAGAAGGCACGCAGCTTGTCGCTGCTCACGCCCTCGTTCTTGTGCACCAGGAACTGGGTGCAGTAGCCGTTGATGATGTCCTCCACGGTCATCAGGTCGTCGGTGTACACACCCTTGCCGGCGGCGGAGGAGTTCAGCTTGGCCTTGTTCTGGGCAGCCTCCTCGGCGCGGACGGGATCGCCGCCCTCAAACACCTGCTGCATGCCCTCGAAGATGACCATCAGGCCCTGGCCGCCCGCGTCCACCACACCGGCCTTTTTCAGCACGGGCAGCAGGTTGGGGGTGTCCTCCAGGGCGCGCTGGCCGGCGGCCATCACCAGCTTCCACAGCTCCACGGGGTCGGCGATGCCGGAGGCGGCAGCCTCCTCGCCGGCCACGCGGGCCACGGTCAGGATGGTGCCCTCGGTGGGCTTCATCACGGCCTTGTAGGCGGCCTCAACGCCCTTCTGCAGGGCGGCCACCAGGTCGTCGGCACCGGCGGTCTTCTTGCCATCCAGGGCCTTGGAGAAGCCGCGGAACAGCAGGCTGGTGATCACGCCGGAGTTGCCGCGGGCGCCGCGCAGCATGGCGCTGGCAGCGGCCTTGCCGGCCTGGGCCACGGTGCAGTCGTCGGGCATGGCCTCCAGCTCGGGCACAGCGGCGCCGATGGTCATGGCCATGTTGGTGCCGGTGTCGCCGTCGGGCACGGGGAATACGTTCAGCTCATCCACACGGGCGCGCTGATTCTGAATGTTGTTGGCGCCGGAAATGATGGCGTCACGCAGGATCTTACCGGTAATCGTCATAATTCTTTTACACCTCAAGTCGCCCCAAAGGCGGGGCGGTGATTTTATTGCCGGTACGCATCGACCGGCCTGGTCTTGTGCGGCACACGGGCCGCGGGGTCAGCTCAGTACTCGATCAGGTCGTCGACACAGACGTCCACGCGGGCCACCTTCAGGCCGGTGGCGGTCTCCACCTCATTGCGCACCCGGTGAGAGATGCTCTCCACGATGCTGGCGATGTTCAGGCCGTAGCCGACCATGATGTGCAGCTCGATGCACAGCTTGCCGTCCTTCTGGCTCACGCGCACGCCCTTGTCGGGGTGGTTCTTGCCCAGGATCAGGCTCTTGATGCTGTCGGAGGTGCTGCTGCTGGCCATGGCGGCCACGCCGTAGCAGTGCTGGGCGGCCTCACTTACCAGCCCGGCGAAGTAATCGTTGGTCAGGCTCACGCTGCCAAGGGGGTTGTAGTAGGTGATCATGGTATCGCTCCTTCTGTATTGGGGTCCGCCCGGCGCGGTCACGCCAGGGCACTCAGGGAGAAAAACAGGTTGCTCAGGCTGCTGGTCACCCCGCTCACGCTGCGGGCTGCCACCACCGTGCCGCTGCGCCACAGCAGGGGCACAAAGGGCATCTCGGCGGCGAAGGCGGCCTCAAAGGCACCGGCGGCGCCCTTGTTGGCGCGGAAGGCGTCGTAGGCGGCGGTCAGCGCCTCGGATACGGCCATTCCGGGGCACAGGGTGCCCGCAAAAAACGGTGTCATATCCATATTATTATACAACTTTACCTCTCCGATGTACAGGTCAAATTCGCCGGCGGCGATCAGCTGGGTGTAGGTCTCGAAGTTGTCGGTCTCCTGCAGGGTGATCTGAACGCCCTGCGCGGCGAGCTGCTCGCGGATCAGGTTGGCTGCATATTTCTTGTAGGTGCTGCCGGTGTACACCAGCAGGCTGGCCTCCAGCCGCCGGCCCCCGGCATCGGTGTAGTAGCCGTTCTGGGGGTCGATGGCGTACCCCATGCTCTCGAACAGGGCCGCCGCGCCCTCGGTGTTCTGCCGGGCGTGGATGACCTGCTGGCTGTTCACGCAGGGGTAGAAGCTGTTGATGGCGCCGGTGGCCGGGTAGGCGCGGCTGTAGTAGCTCTCGTCGGCCAGCTGGCGGCGGTCCAGCAGCTGACTGAGCATGGCCCGGGCGGCAGGGGTGTTCAGCAGGGGGTTCTCCCGGGAGGCGTTCACCCCCAGAAAGACCAGATTGTTGGTGCGGTAATAGCTCTCCTGCCCGTAGTACCCGGCGCTGGAGGTCTCGCCGTCCACCGCGGCATACAGGTTCAGGGTGCCCACCGCAAGGCCGCTGACCATCTCCTCATAGCTGCTCACGTCCACCAGCCGGATCAGATCCGGCCCCTCCTGGGGGAAGGGCGCGCGGGTGTTCTTCACCAGGGTGTCGTCCTCGCCGTAGGTGTAGCGCCCCGAGGCGGTGGGCTGGTCGCTGCCCACCTCGGAGGCCTTCAGCACCGGAAGATCGCACAGGTAGGCGAACAGGGAGTCCGGCCGGGAGAGGGTCAGGGTCAGGCTGCTGCCGTCCACCTTCACGTCGGTCAGCCCGGCGAGCTGCCCGCCGTACAGGGGGCTTGCCTTGGCGGCCAGCAGGCTGGCGCGCACGTCCTCGGCGGTGATGGGGGTGCCGTCGGCAAAGACACAGCCGCCCCGCAGGTGGATGGTCACCACCTCGCCCGCGATGTGGATGGCCTCGGCCAGCCGGTATTCCACGTCCATCTCCGGGGTGATCTCCACCAGCTTTTCAAACAGCAGGCTGCCGGTGTGCGCCACCAGGGTGCTGTCGTACCGGTAGGGGTTGTACCCGGTGGAGGCGATGTGGCCCAGGGTCAGCACACCGTCGGCCACCTGCACCGGGGCCGCAGTGGCCTCGGGCACTGGTGCGGCCGCGGCTGCACTGGAGGCGGGCTCGCCCCCGCAGCCGGCCAGAAGCAGCACACAGGCGGCGAGGCCGGCCGCCGCCCGCCGTGCACGAGCCCTCAAGGCTTGGGCCCCCGCCCGATGCGGAAGGACAGTGCAACC
>JAFUQL010000259.1 GCA_017472375.1 Oscillospiraceae bacterium
CCCGCCAGTGTCAGGTCGGGCCGCAACCACAGGGTGGAGATGAGCCCCTCCCCCCGGACGCTATTGCCCAATACGCCCGTCCCCACAAAAAACGGCTCTTTCAGCTGTTCGGCTACCCGTGGACTGAGCACACCCGCAGTCACCGCCGCCAGTGCTGCCGCCAGCACCCCCAGCCCGCCCAGCCAGCCAAGACTCCGGACGCGATCCCCGGAAACACACTCTACCTTATATATATAAGGAAGAACGAACAGCTCTGTGGACATGGTCAGCAGCATGGCAGGCCAGGACTGCCGCCAGCTGCCCGCCGGCTCCAGCAGCCAGCGCCACTCTATCCTGGGCAGGGCAAACACCAGGATGATTGTCAGCAGCGCAATAAGGGCCAGCCAGAAAATCTCCACCGCGCGAAAAAAGGCGGCTGCTTTCCCCCAGCCCATCCAAAGCAGCGGCAGGACGATCAGGAGGAGGATCCACCTGCTGTCACTGCCGCCGGCATTGGTGATCTGGATCCGCTCTGCCGCCCGCCGGAGGGTGGCCGCCATCAGGATCACCGCCCAGCCGCCGTACAACACCGCCAGAACGCCGCCGCCCACACCGCAAAACAGAGGCTGCCCCGCCGTTTTGCGCAGCAGCAGCCACCCAAGACGGACGGCAAGGGGCACTGCCGCCAGCGCCCACCGCCAGTCCACACCGCCAGCCAGAGCGGCAGCGGGAGACAGCCCGCCCACCAGCACCGCTACCGACAGCTGGCGGGCAGACAGCTTTTCACTGTTCATTCCAGAGTCCCTCTCCTTTTAATATCAGTCGGCCCTCCGCCTGGGCCACTGCGGGCAGGACGACCTGCCCGTCCGTCATCAGCGCCCCCAGCGTCTGCGCTACCGTAGGGGCCTTGAGTCCCTGCCGGACCAGCAGCTCCAGATCGGCAGCAGGGTCCCTGCAATCCGCCAGTGTATCACCGGCGCCGTCTTCCGCCAGCCAGACTGTGGCGGAAGCTCCCAGCTCCTGATCCTCCAGCACAGCAAAGAGCACCGCCGTCAGATCCGCGTCCCGACCCACCAGCAGATAGCTGACGCTGGTGAGGGCAAGCTCCTCCGTGGCCGTCCAGGGCAATCTGTCCCGGGCCAGCATAAAGCTCTCCCCCCGGCAGCTGCCACGGGTGGGGTCCTGCTGGTTGGCGCCGCCGCACACCGCCGTCAGCGCCACCGGAGAGGCTCCGTCCACCCCCAGCACCCGCACCAGAGCCAGATTGTCCGGCTCCCGGGCATTGGGGCTGCAGCCGGTAAGCAGCAACAGCGTCAGCGCTGCCAAAAGGATTCGTTTCACCCCTGATTCCTCCTGTTTCTCGTGTTCAGGTAGTCCGGCCGGGTCCTGACCTTTGTCAGCGGCTGGCGCAGCACCACATGCCCCTCCTTCTGCCGTCCGGCGTTGGAGGCGAAGGGCGTCAGATAGGCCGTGCCGAAGCTCTCAAGGGCCGCCAGCCGGTAGACCAGCGCTACGCCGCCCAGCACCAGTCCCAGCAGACCACACACGCCTGCCGCCAGTGTCAGCAAAAACCGCCAGATGCGCAGTGCTCCGGCAAAATCCTGACTGGGGGCAGTATAACCGGAGATGCCCGCGATGGCTACCACCACCAGCACCGCCGGGCTGACCAGCTTGGCCTCCACCGCCGCGGAGCCTACCACCAGACCGCCCAGAATGGACACCGTCTGGCCGATGGAGGCGGGCAGGCGCAGCCCCGCCTCCTGCAGAACCTCAAAAGCGACCAGCATGACCAGCACCTCTGTCAGGGTGGCAAAGGGCACATTGGCCTTGGCGGCGATGATGGACAGAGTAAGCTTTACCGGGATGAGGGCCGGATGAAACAGCACCGCCCCCACATAGAGCCCGGGCAGAAACAGGGTGATGAGCATACACACATACCGCAGCACCGACAGCACCGAGGCCAGCACCCAGCTGACGCTCCGATCCTGCCCGGTGCGGAAAAAGCTGTCCATCGTGGCCGGAAAAAGCCATCCCATGGGAATACCATCCACCAGCACGCCCACCCGGCCCTCCGCCAGCCCGGCGCAGAACCGGTCCGGCCGCTCTGTATATAAGGTAAGGGGGAATGCGGTGCGGGACTCGTCCACGATATACTGCTCCAGATTGCCGGTCATCAGCATGGCGTCGATGTCGATGGCCCGCAGCCGGCTTTGCACCCGCTGGGCCAGCGCGGGGTCGGCCACCCCGTCCAGCCACAGCACATCCACCGGCGTCACCGATCGGCGGCCCACTATCTGCTCGGCCACCTTCAGCTCCGGCGCCCGCAGCCGCCGCCGCACCAGCGAGGTGTTGGTACGCACGCTTTCCACAAAGGAATCCCGTGCGCCCTTCACGTCCGGTTCATTCTCCGGGTTGGACACCGACCGCTTTTCCTCCGTGGCGGTCATAAAGGTGAGCACCTGCTCTTTCCCCGGGAAAAACAGAGCCACCCAGCCGTTGACCAGATCAAACACCACCTGATCCGCCCGGTCCCGCACCTCAACGGCAAAGGTATACAGCCCGCCCTTGGCTATCAGGTCAAAGGCCTCGTCCATGGTGGCCGCCTTCCGCAGCGCCTCATTCTGGGTCAGCGGTTTCAACACATAATCGCTGGCCCGCTCATTGCGCACCTGCCCCACGATATACAGCATCTCCACCTGCCGCCCCGGATCATTATTTATATATAAGGTACGCCGCCCGAAATCCGCACAGCCTTCAAATATTGCCGCAATGTCATCCGCCGTCAGGGGGCGGTCAAACCGGGGCTCCTGCCGGGGATGGGGCGGCGGCACATTTTGTTTTCTCCCAAAAATCCCCACAGTCTCTCCTCCCAGTTGCTGAGCCAAATCGGCTATACAGCATCAATTGTTAATTCCATAACACTGCCTGCGCACCCATCTTTTTCTCAGTATGTACCGGAATCACAGAACTATGCGGGCGTTAGCAGAAAAAACCGTTGCTATTCTCCGGCTTTTGTTTTATTATATTGAGGTATCTTTCTTTACTTTGTTAAACTTTTATCCATTCCGAAAGAAGGGATTTCAATGCCTCGTATTACTACCAAGCGCCGCCTGAATCATATCGTCACCCTGATGGAGCTCAACTGCCCGGCAATTGCCCGCAAGGCCAAGCCCGGTCAGTTCGTCATGGTACGTCCCGACCAGTTCGGCGAGCGCATCCCCCTGACCATTGCAGACTACGACGCTGTGCGCGGCACCATCACTATTATGTACCAGCGTCTGGGCGTTACCACCAATAAGCTGGACGCGATGAACGTGGGTGACAGCGTGCTGGATGTGGCCGGCCCTCTGGGACATCCCACCCAGACCGAGGGCGTAAAGCGCGCCGTGGTCATCGGCGGCGGCGTAGGCTGCGCCATCGCCTATCCGCAGGCCAAGGCCCTCCATGCCGCCGGCGTCCACGTGGACGTCATCATCGGTTTCCGTTCCAAGGAGCTGGTCTTTATGGAAGATTCCTTCCGCCGCAATTGTACCAACCTGTACATCACCACCGACGACGGCAGCTATGGCGAGCGGGGCTTTGTCAACAAGAAGCTGGAGCAGCTTCTTGAGGCTGGCAACCAGTATGACGTAGCCATTGCCATCGGCCCCATCCCCATGATGCGGGCGGTAAGCCAGTCTACCCTGCCTTATAAGCTGAAGACCATCGTCTCCCTGAACCCCATCATGGTGGACGGCACCGGCATGTGCGGCTGCTGCCGCTGCACCGTGGGCGGGCAACTGAAGTTCGCCTGCGTGGACGGCCCCGACTTTGACGGTCATCAGGTGGATTTTGACGAGCTTATTATCCGTACCGGTGTCTACCGCACGCAGGAGAACGCCGCTCACCAGCGGCACCAATGCAATCTGCAGCGCATGGCAGATGAGCTGAAGGCCAAAGAAAGAGGAGGCGAATGATCATGGCTGTAAGCAACGCACCCCGTACCCCCATGCCGGAGCAGCCGCCCATTGTCCGCGCCGGCAACTTCAACGAAGTTGCTCTGGGCTACTCCGAGGAGGACGCCATTGCCGAGGCCTCCCGCTGCCTCCAGTGCAAGAACCCGCTTTGTGTTCAGGGCTGTCCTGTAAACGTCCACATTCCAGAGTTTATCGCCAAGGTGGCGGAAGGCGAATTTGAGGAAGCCTACCAGATCATTGCTGCCACCAACGGCTTGCCCGCCATCACCGGCCGCGTCTGCCCCCAGGAGCGCCAGTGCGAGGCCAAGTGCATCCGGGGCATCAAGGGCGAGCCGGTGGCCGTAGGCCGGCTGGAGCGTTTTGTAGCCGACTGGCATATGAAGCACCAGACCGCCCCCGCTACTCCCGCCTATCCCAACAACTACCACCATGTGGCTATCGTGGGTTCCGGCCCCGCCGGTTTGGCCTGCGCCTATGACCTGGCCAATCTGGGCTATTCTGTCACGATCTTCGAGGCCTTCCACACCGCAGGCGGTGTGCTGGTTTACGGCATCCCCGAATTCCGCCTGCCTAAATCCATTGTCCGCAAAACCGTCAGCGAACTGTCCACCATGGGCGTCCAGATCCAGACCAACAAGGTCATCGGACGGGTATACACTTTGGAAGAGCTGTTCCAAATGGGCTACAAGGCTATTTTCCTGGCCACCGGCGCCGGCCTGCCCAAGTTCATGGGCATCCCCGGCGAGGAGCTGGCCGGCGTTTTCTCTGCCAACGAGTATCTCACCCGCGTCAACCTGATGCACGCCTGGGATGAGAACTACGACACCCCCCTGATCGACAGCCATAACGTGGCCGTCATCGGCGGCGGCAACGTGGCCATGGACGCTGCCCGCTGCGCCCGCCGCATGGGCGCCCGGGTCCATGTCATCTATCGCCGCAGCGAGGCGGAAATGCCCGCTCGTGCCGAGGAGGTCCGCCACGCTAAAGAGGA
>JAFUQL010000260.1 GCA_017472375.1 Oscillospiraceae bacterium
CTGCTGGATAAGCCTGAGCGCCGCCGTGCCGCCATCCGTGCGGACTACATCGGCTACCAGGTGCCGGACGAGTTCGTGGTGGGCTATGGCCTGGACTACGACGAGAAGTACCGCAACCTGCCCTATGTGGGCATTCTGAAGCCCTCCGTCTACGGCGGCGAGGAGTAAGCCCCGCCGGCGAACGGGCAAGACTGCGCGGGCTCATGGCTGAGCCCGCGGGATAGGAGTTGATAATTTGCAAAAGAAACCGCATCTGAATGCGCTGTATCTGGCGACCCTTCTGATGCTGGCTCTGGTGGCAGTCACCATGTTCACCTCCGTTTCGGACGGCGGCGAGACCATGGCCTACTCTCAGGTGGTCAGCTACTTCAAGGCGAACCAGGTGACCGGGTTCTCTCTGGACCTGAACACCGGCGTCATTGAGCTGAGCCTGAAGGATGGCCCGGTGGAGCTTCCCGCCGAGACGACGGAGGAAGAAGAGGAAGCGGTGGGCGCCCTGCAGGGGTTGCTGACCGCCCAGGAGCAGACGACCGTCACCCCCCTGAACGGCGGCACCACCATCGTGCACTACAAGCTGCCTTACCCGGCCTATTTTGTCAACAATCTGGAGGAGTACATCGAGGCCTACGATGAGGCCAATCCCTCGGCCCCCATGGTGTACGACTTCGTGGCTCCCAAGGAGAGCATCCCCTGGGGCGAACTGCTGATGAGCGGCATGATGATGCTGAGCGTGGTCGCGCTGTTCTTCTTTATGTTCCGCGGCGGCCAGGGCGGCGGCGTGATGAACGTGGGCAAGGCCAAGGTCAAGGATCAGCAGGACGGCGGCCGCAAGGCCACCTTTGCGGATGTGGCCGGCGCCGATGAGGAAAAAGCCGAGCTGGAGGAGGTCGTGGAGTTCCTGAAGAACCCCGGCCGATTCAACACGCTGGGCGCCCGCATTCCCCACGGCGTGCTGCTGGTGGGCCCTCCGGGCACCGGCAAGACCCTGCTGGCCCGCGCCTGCGCCGGTGAGGCCGGCGTGCCCTTCTACTCCATCTCCGGTTCCGATTTCGTGGAGATGTATGTGGGCGTGGGCGCCTCCCGTGTGCGCGACCTGTTCGACAAAGCGAAGAAAAATATGCCCAGCATCATCTTCATCGATGAGATCGATGCGGTGGGCCGTCAGCGCGGCGCCGGTCTGGGCGGCGGCCACGACGAGCGCGAGCAGACCCTGAACCAGCTTCTGGTGGAGATGGACGGCTTCGGCGCCAACGAGGGCGTCATCGTGATGGCCGCCACCAACCGTGCGGACATTCTGGACCAGGCCCTGCTGCGCCCCGGCCGCTTTGACCGCCGCGTGTATGTGGGCATGCCCGACGTGAAGGGCCGCGAGGAGATCCTGCGGGTACACACCCGCAACAAGCCCCTCGCCCCGGACGTCAAGCTCAAGACCATCGCCCAGTCCACCGTGGGCTTCTCCGGCGCTGACCTGGAGAACCTGGTGAACGAGGCTGCCCTGCTGGCTGCCCGCCGCAAGAAGAAGGCGATCACCGAGCAGGAGATCGAGGAGGCCTCTATCAAGGTGGTGGCCGGCCCCGAGAAGAAGAGCCATGTGGTCACTGAGAAGGAGAAGCGCCTGACCGCTTACCATGAGGGCGGCCACGCCATCACCGGCTACTTCTGCCCCACCCATGACCCCGTGCACCAGATCAGCATTGTGCCCCGCGGTCAGGCGGGCGGCTTTACCATGTACCTGCCCGACAAGGACGCCAGCTATGTGACCAAGACCGCCATGCAGGAGCGCATCGTCACCCTGCTGGGCGGCCGTGTGGCCGAGCAGCTGGTGCTGGAGGACATCTCCACCGGCGCGTCCAACGACCTGGAGCGCGCCACCAGCACCGCCCGCAGCATGGTCACCCGCTACGGTTTCAGCGAACGGCTGGGCCCTGTGGTCTACGGCGGCGACCCCGCCCAGACCTTCCTGGGCCGTGATCTGGGTCAGGGCAAGGGCTACAGCGAGACCATCGCCACCGAGATCGACGGCGAGGTGCGCGACATCGTGGAGGAAGCCTATGAGACCGCCCGCCGTATCCTGACCGAGCACATGGCCGAGCTGCACAAGCTGGCCGGTTATCTGATGGAGCGCGAGAAGGTCAGCGGCGAGGAACTCAAGATCATCATGGAGGGCGGCGAGCTGCCCCCTCTGGAGAGCGCCGAGGAGGCCCCTGCCGAGCCCGCCGCCCCTGCGGCCGAAGCGGCTGAGCAGACCCCTGCCGCCGAGCCTGTGCAGGAGCAGGCCGAAGCTCCCGCCGAGCCCGCTGCCGAGGAGGCGGCTCCGGCCCAGCCGGAGGGCGATGCGCCCAACAACGGGGAGAGCGGCACCTGACGCAGCCCCGCAAGAGGAGGAAACTGGCAATGGAACAGAATTTTGATCTGATCGCTCAGTCCCGTGCCAACTATTACACCAAGGGCAGCCCCGTGCAGTTTGTGCGGGTGGAGCTGCTGAAAGGGGAGGAGACCGGCGAGATCGCCGTGTGCCTCACCTTTAAGAACGTGGCCCCCGAGGTCATCAGCGGACTTGCGGTGAACTTCCGCTGCAAGAACCCCGCGGGCGAGGTGCTGTGCGAGGCGCAGTATCGCTACGAGGGCCTGTACACGGCACAGGGCGAGCTGTTTGGCGCAGATGACGCGGTGTATGTGTCCGACGGCCCGGTGGGCAGCGTGGATGTGGAGCTGAGCCAGATGTGGCTGGAGGACGGCACCTGTGTGCCGCTGGACCAGTACAAGCGGGTGCGCCTGCCCGCCCCCAAGGCTCTGCCCCAGGAGCTGGCCCGCCGGCTGAAACAGAAGGTGGGCGGCGATGCCGACCTGAAAGTGGCCCCCCAGATGATGGAGAGCGGCTGGTACTGCGCCTGCGGCGCGTTCCATCCCACCGAGGAGGGCTGTGTGTGGTGCAGTGAGTGCGGCAACGACCGCATCCTGCTGCAGAACGCCCTGTCCAACCTGCTGCAGCAGAGCCACAGCCAGGCGGCTGCGGCTGACGAGCCCACCCGTGTGGTCACCCCGGGCTTCCGGGACGAGAACCCCACCCGCGTGGTCACCGACCTGACCGAGGAGCAGCGGGAGGCTCTGGCCCGCAAGGCTGCCCCCGCTGCAGCGGACGAGGAGGACGACAGCGATATGAAGATCGCTCCGCCCCGCAAGGCCCCTGCCCCGCAGGAGGTCATGGAGAGCGATGCGGAGGAGGACGAGGCGGAGGATCCGGACGAGACCGCCCGGGCCATCATCCGCTGGGCGCCCCCCATCACGCTGGTGCTGTGCGCCATTATCGCCCTTGTGGGTTACCTGTGGGTGAAGCTGTTCGCGTAAGAGCGCGAAAAAAGCGGAACACCGTCAAACCGTTTCGAGCGGCCGGCAACGGCCGCTCTTTTTTGTCCCATAAGTGGGACAGAAAGGGAAGCAGCGTTGGAATTTGGTTGACAGCGCGGCCAAAAACATGTTTAAATAAATACTGCTGTTTCAGGCCCGGCCACCGGCTGCCCGCCCCGTCCACGCGGGGCCGCAGGCGGCTGCGGTGGGCTGCGGCATTCGGGCGCGGGGCACACCCCTGCGCGTATACACTGAGTACGGAGGCAACACATGGCAAAACGACAGGCCTACGACAACGAAAGCATCACCAGCCTGAAGGGCGCGGACCGGGTGCGCCAGCGCCCCGGAGTCATCTTCGGCTCGGACGGCGTGGAGGGCTGCGCCCACGCCATCTTTGAGATCCTGGCCAACTCCATCGACGAGGCCAGAGAGGGACATGGCGACCGGATCCTGCTCACCCGCTTCAAGGACGGCAGCATTCAGGTGGAGGACTTTGGCCGGGGCATCCCTGTGGACTACAACCAGAGCGAGGGCCGCTACAACTGGGACCTGCTGTTCTGCGAGCTGTATGCGGGCGGCAAGTACACCGCCGGTGCGGCCAACTACGAGTACAGCCTCGGTCTGAACGGTCTGGGTCTGTGTGCCACCCAGTACGCCAGCGAGTGGATGACCGCCGACATCTACCGGGACGGCTGCCATTACCATCTGGACTTCAAGAAGGGCGAAAACGTGGGCGGTCTGAAAAAGGAGCCCCACAAGGGCCGCCGTACCGGCAGCGTCATCCGCTGGAAGCCCGACTCGGAGGTGTTCACCGACATCAATGTGCCCGCCGAGTATTTCCCGGATATGCTGAAGCGGCAGGCGGCCATCAACGCGGGCGTTACGCTGGTGCTGCGGGACGAGACCGGCCCCGAGACCGTGGAGCAGACCTACTTCTATGCCGAGGGCATTCAGGCCTATGTGAACGAGGCGGTGGGCCTGGACGGCCTGACCCCGGTGACCTACTGCGAGAGCAGTGCCGTGGGCCGCGACCGGGCTGACCAGCCGGATTATAAGGTGAAGATGACCGCCGCGTTCTGCTTCTCCAACAAGGTGCAGCTTCTGGAGTACTACCACAACTCCAGCTGGCTGGAACACGGCGGCAGCCCCGACAAGGCGGTGCGCCTGGCCTTTGTCAGCCAGATCCACGCCTATCTGCAGGCCAAGAACCTGTACAAGAAGGGCGAGAGCAAGATCACCTTTGCGGATGTGCAGGACTGCCTGGTGTTCGTGTCCTCCTGCTTCTCCACCCGCACCAGCTACGAGAACCAGACCAAGAAGGCCCTGACCAACAAGTTCGTGGCCCAGGCCATGACCGACTTCCTGAAACACTATCTGGAGGTCTACTTCATTGAGCACCCCGACGAGGCAATGAAGCTGTGCAAGCAGGTGCTCATCAACAAGCAGAGCCGCGAGCACGCGGAAAAAACGCGCCAGTCCATCAAAAAGACCATGACCAGCCAGCTGGACATCGCCAACCGGGTGGCCAAGTTCGTGGACTGCCGCAGCCGGGACGCCTCGGTACGCGAGCTGTACATCGTGGAGGGCGACTCGGCCATGGGCGCGGTCAAGACCAGCCGCGATTCGGAGTTCCAGGCCATCATGCCCATCCGCGGCAAGATCCTGAACTGCCTCAAGGCCGACTACGACCGCATCTTCAAGAGCGAGGTCATCACCGACCTGATCAAGGTCATGGGCTGCGGCGTGGAGCTGGGCGGCAAGGGACGCAAGGATCTGGCCACCTTTGACCTGAACGCCCTGCGCTTCAATAAGGTGGTCATCTGTACTGATGCGGACGTGGACGGCTACCAGATCCGCACGCTGGTGCTGACCATGCTGTACCGTCTGGTGCCCACCCTCATCGACAAGGGCTACGTCTACATCGCCGAGAGCCCTCTGTACGAGATCAACACCAAAAACAAGACCTACTTCGCCTACACCGAGGCCGAAAAGGCGGGCATCCTGTCCCGCATCGAGGGGCAGAAGTACACCATCCAGCGCTCCAAAGGTCTGGGTGAGAACGACCCCGAGATGATGTGGCTGACCACCATGAACCCCGCCAGCCGCCGGCTCATCCAGGTGCTGCCCACCGATGTGGAGGAGACCGCCCGGGTGTTTGACCTGCTGCTGGGCGACAACCTGGCCGGCCGCAAGGAGCACATCGCCCTGCACGGCGCGGAGTACCTGGATGACCTGGACCTGTCGTAAGGTCCGGCGCGTCCGTTCCGTTCATGCTTTTTAGGAAAGGCAGTTGAAATACATGGCAAAGAAACCCACCAAAAAGCGCACCTCTGCGCCCGCCCGGCCTCAGCTGGGGGACGGCGTGGAGATCCTGTCGGCCGGCGTGGTGCTGCACACCCCCATCACCGAGACGCTGGAGACCAACTATATGCCCTACGCCATGAGCGTCATCGTGTCCCGTGCGCTGCCGGAGATCGACGGCTTCAAGCCCGCCCACCGCAAGCTGCTGTACACCATGTACGACATGGGCCTGCTGAAGGGCGCCCGCACCAAGAGCGCCACCATCGTGGGCAGCACCATGCACCTGAACCCCCACGGCGACGCCGCCATCTACGAGACCATGGTGCGCATGGGCCGGGGCAACGAGAGCCTGCTGGTGCCCTTTGTGGACTCCAAGGGCAACTTCGGCAAGGCATACAGCCGGGACATGGCCTACGCCGCCAGCCGATACACCGAGGCCCGGCTGGAGCCGGTGTGTGAGGAGCTGTTCCGGGACATCGACAAGGACACCGTGGACTTTGTGCCCAACTACGACGGTTCCACCACCGAGCCCACCCTGCTGCCGGTGACCTTCCCCACCATTCTGGCCAACAACACGCTGGGCATCGCCGTGGGCATGGCCTCCAACATCTGTTCCTTCAACCTGTCCGAGCTGTGCCAGGCCACCGTGGCCCTGATGAAGGACGAGCAGGCCGACCTGTCGGTCTGCCTGCCCGCCCCTGACTTTGTGGGCGGCGGCCAGATCCTGTACGACGCTGCCGAGATGCAGAAGGTCTACGAATACGGCCGGGGCAGCATCCGGGTGCGGGCGGTCTACCGCTATGAAAAAGAGGGCAACCGCATCGAGGTGACCCAGATCCCCCCCACCACCACGGTGGAGGCCATCATGGACAAGATCGCCGATCTGGTCAAGGCGGGCCGCATCAAGGAGATCAGCGACATGCGCGATGAGACCGACCTGAACGGCCTCAAGCTGACCATCGACCTGAAACGCGGCCAGGATCCGGACAAGCTGATGCAGAAGCTGTACAAGGCTACCCCCATGGAGGACAGCTTCGCCTGCAACTTCAATGTGCTGGTGGGCGGTCAGCCCCGGGTCATGGGCGTGCGGGAGATCCTGCGGGAGTGGGTGGCCTTCCGCACCGAGTGTGTGCGCCGCCGCACCTACCACGACCTGCAGGGCAAGAAAAAGCGGATGCACCTGCTGCGCGGCCTGGAGGCCATCCTGCTGGACATCGACAAGGCCATCGACATCGTGCGCAACACCGAGGAGGAGTCCGAGGTGGTGCCCAACCTGATGATCGGCTTCGGCATTGACGAGGTGCAGGCCGAGTATGTGGCCGAGATCAAGCTGCGCCACCTGAACCGGGAGTACATCCTCAAGCGCACCGCCGAGATCGAGGAGCTGGAGAAGGAGATCGCCCGGCTGGAGGACATCCTGGCCAGCAAGGCCAGGATGCGCCGTATAATCGTGGACGAGCTGAACGCGGTGGCCAAGAAATACGGCAAGCCCCGCCGCAGCGAGATCGTCTACGACCTGCCCGACGACGAGGGCGAGGAGGAGACCGCCGCCATGGCCGATTACCCGGTGGTGCTGTTCTTCACCCGGGAGGGCTACTTCAAGAAGATCATCCCCCAGTCGCTGCGGATGTCCGGTGAACAGAAGCTGAAGGAGGGCGACGAGGTCACCCAGCGGGTGGAGGCTAAGAACGACGACTGGCTGCTGTTCTTTACCAACCACCAGCAGGTGTACAAGTGCCGTGCCGGCGAGTTCGACGACACCAAGGCCAGCGTGCTGGGCGACTATGTGGCCAACCGGCTGGGCATGGATGAGGGTGAGCTGCCGGTGTACATGGCGGTCACTGCCGGGTACGAGGGCCATATGCTGTTCTTCTTCGAGAGCGGCAAGTGCGCCAAGGTGGCCATGGAGAGCTACGCCACCAAGCAGAACCGCAAAAAGCTGCTGAAAGCCTACAGCGCCAAGGAGGCGCTGGCGGCCATGCTGTACCTGAAGGAGGAGACCGAGCTGGCCATCCGCACCACCGGCGGCCGGATGCTGCTGGTGGGCAGTGCCCAGATCAGCGCAAAGACCACCCGGGACAGCGCGGGCGTTGCGGTCATCACCCTGAAACGCAACCAGAAGATCGCCCACGTCGGCCCTGCCGAAGGGCTGGAGCTGGCGGACCCCCACCGCTACCGGGTGCGCACCCTGCCTGCGGCGGGCGCCATCCTGCGCAGCGAGGACACCGCCGAGCAGCTGAAGCTGGGCGAGAGCTGAGCGCCGACGGGGCGCGAAATGCCTCATCCGGGTGGCTGTGTGAAAAAGTGCCCGGCGGGGAAGATTTTTACTTGCAATCAGACACTGGTTGTGATATGATACCATTACATGACGTGTATAATCAGTGAAGGAGCGTTCACACTATGAATATCATGGAAATCATCTGCGGTATTGTTCTGATCCTGGCGGCCGTGGGCATCATCGCCCTGACCTCCATGCAGGAGAACCAGGGCAAGGGTCTGTCCGGCGCCATCATGGGCGGCAGCGACCCCATGGCTGCTGGCCGCGCCCGCAGCAACGAGGCCAAGATGGCTCAGATGACCAAGATCCTGGGCATCGTGTTCGTCGTGGTCACCCTGCTGGTCAGCGTGATCAGCGTTCGCCTGGGTTAAGCAAAGGCAAGAAAAGCCCGCAGCAGACCTGCTGAGGGCTTTTTTCTTTGCGCATCGGCAGATCCGGTGCGCGAAAAAACGTGGAAAGTATACGACATTTGTGCGCGGCAGCCGAGGAGAGAGCGGTGAGCCGCCCGCCGCACCTGACGCGGCACGGAAGAGACCCCTGCCCGACGGAGGCATGGGCCGGAATGTGAAAGAGGAGAAAATTTTATGTCGATTCGAAGCAATATCCTGGCGGCGGCCGCCAAGCGCCCCGTCCGCCTGCGCGACCTGGTGACCCGGGGCGTGGATGAGAAGAAGATCCTGTGGGAGCTGAGCGCGCTGGTCAAGGAGGGCAAGCTGGTGCACAAGGTGGGCACCTACTACCTGCCCACCCACCCCGCGGTGGCCGGCCTGGAGGAGGAGCTCATCCGCTGCACCATCGTCAAGCTGGGCCGGACCTTTGGCTTTGCCATGCGCGAGGACCTGAGCGGCGACCTGTTCATCCCCGGCCGCAGCCTCAAGGGCGCCATGCCCGGTGACAAGGTGCTGGTGCGCAAGTTCGAGCGCCCCCGCGTGGCCGGCAGCGAGGAGGGCGAGGTGGTGCGCATCACCGAGCAGTGCAACAACTTCGTGGGCACCCTGTGCCGCGAGGAGGACACCGGCCGCTTCTATCTGGAGGCCGACGCCTGCCCCGCTGTGCGCCTGTATGTGAAGCGCAGCGGCGCCCAGCCCGGCGATAAGGTGGCTGTGTCCATCCTGGCCCGCGGCGAGCGCCACGAGGATCACCGGGTGGAGGTGACCATGAGCTTCGGCGCTGCCGATGAGGCCAAGCACTGCGCTCAGGCCATCCTGTTCGCCCACGGCCTGGATAAGGACTTCCCCGACGAGGTGAAGGCTGAGGCCGCCCAGTGGGACGACGCAGCCATCGACCCCGCCGATGTGAAGGGCCGCCTGGATCTGCGGGATGCGCCTATCTTTACCATCGACTCTGCCTCCACCAAGGACATCGACGACGCCATCAGCATCGCCCGCACCGAGACCGGTTTTGAGCTGGGCGTCCACATCGCCGACGTGAGCCACTACGTCACCGCCGGCAGTGCGCTGGATAAGGAGGCCTACGACCGGGGCACCTCGGTGTACTACGCCGACCAGGTCATCCCCATGCTGCCCAAGCAGCTCTCCAACGGCATCTGCAGCCTGAACCCCCAGGTGGAGCGCCTGGCCTTCAGCTGCATGATGGAGCTGGACGAGCAGGGCGAGGTGGTGGACTACTCCTTTGAGAAGTCGGTCATCCTCAGCCGGGTGAAGGGCGTGTACAGCGAGCTGAACGCCATGTACGAGGGCACCGCCGACGAGGCCGTCAAGGCCAAGTACGAGGAGGCCGGCGTGATGGAGAGCCTGCCGCTGCTGAAGGAGCTGTACGATCTGCGCATCGCGGCCCGCAAGGCCCGCGGCGGCATGGAGATCGAGAGCGGCGAGAGCAAGCTGGTGCTGGATGAGAACGGCGTTTGTGTGGACGTGCACCGCGCCGAGCGCGGCCTGACCGAGGCCATCATCGAGGAGTGCATGCTGCTGGCCAACCAGTGCGCCGCCCACAAGGGCCGCACCGCCAAGGTGCCCTTTGTGTACCGCACCCATGAGGCCCCCGACGAGGAGAAGCAGGAGCGCCTGAAGAAGATCCTGGTGGCCTGCAACCTGAACGCCAAGTTCGCTGGTGAGGCCCCCACCCAGCACGAGCTGGCCGCCCTGCTGGATGCCAGCCGCGGCACCCCTGTGGAGCGCTGTGTGCACACCAGCATCCTGCGCAGCATGGGCAAGGCCAAGTACGAGCCGGTGCCCAAGGGCCACTTTGGTCTGGCGCTGAGCGACTACGCTCACTTTACCAGCCCCATCCGCCGCTACCCCGACCTGGCCATCCACCGGGTGCTCACCGACCTGTGCGCCGGCGAGGACGCCGCCAAGCTGCGCAAGACCTACGAGAGCTTCGCCGCCGGTGCCAGCGAGCAGGCCAGCAACCGCGAGCTGGCCGCCCTGCAGGTGGAGCGCGGCGCCGAGGACTGTTACAAGGCCGAGTTCATGAAGGGCAAGCTGGGTGAGGTGTTCGAGGGTGTCGTGTCCGGCGTGGCGCCCCATGGCATCTATGTGGAGCTGCCCAGCACTGTGGAAGGTCTGGTGCACATCAGCAACCTGTGCGAGGGCCAGCCCGATCTGCTGGAGGGCATGCGCATCAGCGATCCCCTCACCGGCGCGAGCTGGAGCCTGGGCGACACCGCCCGGGTGAAGGTGGCCAAGTGCGATGTGGCGCTGGGCAAGATCGACTTCGTTCTGGCCGGGGACGAGGAGTAAGACCTGAGCACGGCATGATCTGAAAAACAACAGCCCGCCTGTTTCCGAAAAGGGGACAGGCGGGCTGTTTTGCGTGTCGGCAATATTCGGGGCATTGGGGCGCATATACATGGGCAGAACCAAATGCAAAGGAGCGTGAATGCCCATGATCGCCGCAGTAAAAAAACACATCCGCAGGGACGAGCCCATGGACCCGGAGCTGGCCCGCTACCGCCCCACCCTGGAGCAGGAGATCCGGGAGTGCCTGGCCGAGATGCGCCACAACCAGATGGTGTTTGATCTGGAGACCGAGCCGGAGCTGGTGGAAGCCTGCATCTACCAGCGCAGCGCCCTGCAATGCCGGTACCGCTACCTGATGCGCAAGGCCCGGGAGCTGAACCTGCGGGCCATTCTGTGACGGCGGGCTGGGCGGCGCTGGCGGCGGTGCTGCTGCTGGCGGCCTCCGGTGCAGCCACCCTCAACGAGCACCCGGTGCGCTCGGCCATGGCAGGGGCGCTCTGCGGGCTGGGAGCGCTGGGCGCGGTGAACCTGCTGGCGGGCTGGACGGGGGTGAGCCTGCCCATGAACTGCGCCGCCGCCTATGTCAGCGTGGTGCTGGGCGCGCCCGGGGTGGCGCTGATGCTGGCGCTGAGGATGGTTCTGGGCGCATAGAGCCGGGGACGGCCGAGACCCGTTGTGTTGAGATCAGGGTGCAGACGGTGTACAATGAGGGCAGGAAGGCCGGCCGAACACCGGGGCGGCGGTCAGGGAAGGAGAGGGGCGCAATGAGGCTTGACCCGCGCGTACAGAACATGATGGACGGAGACGTTCAGGCGATCCGGGACGGCTTGGCGGATGACAGTGTGCCCGTGCGCACCCTTGCGGTGCTGTATGCCGCAAAACACGGGCTGCGCGATGGGGAGACTGTCCGCCTTTTGCGGGCCCTGAAACAGGACGAGACCTTTTGCTTTTGCCATGAAGGCCCGCGCATTGCGAATTTTGCAGCAGCGGCTCTGCACTGCCTTGGCGTCGAGCGGTATGCGGGCGACGACCCCTGTGTACTTTGGCTGATCGAGCGCGACTTTGATGTGCTGCCTTGTGAATGAACGGCAGGCGGGAGCCGCCGCGCCCCGCCCGGAACATCTGCACCGCGTTGGCCCAAAAAGCGGCTTTGACCGGATGTTGATCAAAAAGCACAGCACCGACCGGTGCTGTGCTTTTTATATTCTCCCCAAAATCCTTAAGAAACTGTGAAGCTTTGCCCATCCCCCTTGCGTTTGGACACAAATGGTGGTATGGTTAGTTACAGAAGTAATGAACCGATGAAGGGGGTGCGGAACTTGAACGGAGCGCTGAACGATCAAAGCTCCATCTACCTGCAGATCGCCCGCATGATCGAGGACGACATCCTGCGGGGCATCTACCGGGAGGAGGAGCAGGTGCCCAGCACCAACGAACTGGCACGGGTGCTGTGCATCAACCCGGCCACCGCCGGCAAGGGCGTGAACCTGCTGGTGGACGAGGGCATTCTGTACAAGCGGCGGGGCATCGGGATGTTTGTGGCCCCGGGGGCAGAACAGCAGGTGAAACAGAAGCGCCGTGATGCATTTTATGCGGCCTATGTGCGGCCCATGGTGCGGGAAGCCGCCGGCCTTGGGCTGTCCGAACGGGATCTGCTGGAGATGGTGGAACAGGCAACACGAGAGGAGGAGAACGCATGAGTGTGTTAAAGGCAAGCGGCATCTGCAAGGCATACGGCAAAAAGCAGGTGCTGACCGATCTGGAACTGGAACTGCACGAGGGGCACATCTATGGCCTTGTGGGGCGCAACGGCGCAGGCAAGACCACCCTGCTGGGGGTGCTGACCGCGCAGGTGCCCTGGCAGGCGGGCACGGTGACCCTGGACGGCGAGCCGGTGTGGGAGAACCGCGCGGCGCTGGACAAGCTGTGCCTGTCCCGGGAGCTGAGCGCCACCCTGCTGGGCACCGGCGCTAACACCCTGCGGGTGACCGATTATCTGCGGGCGGCCTCCATCTACTACCCCGGCTGGGACGCGGCCTACGCCGAGCGGCTGCTGCGGGAGTTCGGCATGGAGGGGCAGCGCAAGACCCGCATCCACGGGCTGAGCAAGGGCATGATGAGCATGGTGACCATCGTCATCGCGCTGGCCAGCCGGGCGCCCTTCACCTTTTTGGACGAGCCGGTGGCGGGGCTGGACGTGGTGGCGCGGGAGCAGTTCTACCGCCTTCTGCTGGAGGACCATATGGAGAGCGGTCGCACCTTTGTGGTGTCCACCCACATTCTGGAGGAGGCCGGCAGTGTGTTCGAGCGGGTCATCGTGCTGGACGAGGGGCGCATCCTTGAGGACGCCGTTACCGAGGAGCTGGTGGAGCAGTTCCGGCTGGTGACCGGCCATGAGGAGGACGTGACCGCCGTCTGCGCAGGACTGACCGTACTGGGCACCGAGCGGCTGGGGCGGCGGCTGGCCTGCACTGTGCGGGGTACCCCCGATGCGCTGGCCGCGCTGGACGGCGCTCCGGTGGATGCGTCGCCCCTGAGCCTGCAAAAGGTGTTCGTGGCGCTGTGCGGCCACGGGGAAGGAGGGATACGATGAAGCGTTCTCTGCGTTACATGGGCTGGTACAGCGCGCAGGTGGTGCTGACAGCGGCGGGCGTTCTGGCGCTGATGGCCGTCCTCACCGCCCTGCTGGGCCCCGAGAGTTTCTTTTCCACCTACCTGACCGCCTTCGACCTCATCGGCTATGTGCTGTGCAGCCTGATGTCCCTCAGCATCGGGCGGGTCTACGGCAACGAGGCGCTGGCCTTCGGGGCCACCCGGCGGGAGGCGTTCTGGGCCACCGAGCTGGCCGCGCTGGGCATGGTGCCCTGTGTGCTGGCGCTGGAACAGCTGGCCCACCGGCTGAATTTCCTGCTGGTGGACACGCCGCTGGGCTACAGCCGCAGCCTGATCCTGCCCGGTGGGCTGCTGTTCCACGGGGCGTTCCAGCTTCTGCTGGTGCAGGCGGGCATCACCGGGTGCCGCATCCGCAGGTGGGGCTGGCTGCTGTCGGTGGTCTGCTGGCTGACCTGGTTTGCGCTGTTCATCTTCTGGATGATCCAGGGTGACCCGGTGGCCGGGGTGCGCACCGACATCACCCTGGAGCCCCACGGGGTCATCTGCCTGGTGCTGACGGTGCTGCTGGCGGTGTGGAACCACCGGCTGACCATGCGCGCCGCCGTGTGGCAGTGAGAGGAGGTGCTGCATCGTGATGAACTTCCTGAAAAAGCAGCTCTGGCTGCAGAAAAATGATTTCCTTCAAATTGCCGCGGTCTGGTGCGGGGGCTTTGCCCTGATCCTGCTGCTGGAACATCTGGCCTACCTGTGGATGAACCGGGATGCGGAGCAGCTCTCCGCCTACCCGGTGGCCAGTCTCGTGATGCTGGTGGCGGGCATTCTGGTGCTGCTGATCATCGGCTGGATGCGCTTTGGGGTGGAGTTCCGCATGGGGCTGCAGATGGGGGCCACCCGCCGGCAGATGATCGCCGCCGAGCTATGGCTGAGCCTGTGGCAGAACCTGCTGGGCTTGAGTTTGTCGGCGCTGTTCCTGTGGCTGGAGGTGCGGGTCATCCTGCCCGCGCTGTGGCCCACCGTGCCCATGGATCTGGATCTGCTGGCCGAACTGCCCCTGTGGTTCTGGCCGCTGGCACTGGTGCTGACCACCCTGGCCGGGCCGGTGCTGGGGGCACTGTCCGAGCGGCTGGGGCGCTGGGCGATGCTGCTGTGGTGGCTGCCCTGTGTGCTGATGCGCCCCATCACCGACGGGCTTCTGGACCTGCCCGCTGCCGACCTGCAGCGGCTCGGCCTGGGGGCGCTGGCGGTGTTTGCCGCTGCGCTGGTGTGGAGCCTGCACCGGCTGCTGCACACCTCTTCGGCGCAGTGAGCCTGTACCGAAGTGCTTCGTATGCATCGCAACAAAACAAATGTCTGGGGCGGGGAAACCGGAGCGTTTTCCCGCTCTTTTTTCTTCAAGTGATATGAATGTGCTGAATAAAAATGCATCTTGCGGTGTGTGAACTTGGACGGTAAAGTGCGAAATAATGCGAAATAGCACAAAATGGGTGTGTTTATTTTGTGGTATTTTTAAGAGAAAAATATGAGAAAAAACTGTGCGGGGTGTAGTTAACATGGTATAATTTTCACACGATTTCCCCCTCGCATCCGTACGGCACCGGAGGAAAGGCCGCGGCGGGCACGCGGGGGCATCGGGAGAGCTGCAATATGGCAGCCAAATTTGCAACAGGAGGAAAACACATATGAAGAGATTCATCGCCCTCATGCTGGCGCTCGTCATGGCTCTGTCCGTGGTGGGCTGCGGCGGCGCTGCTTCCAGCGCTCCTGCCAGCTCTGAGCCCGCTTCCGAGCCTGCTTCTGAGCCCGCCAGCTCCGAAGTGGCCGAGGAGGCCACCCCTTACATCGTCATCCCCGAGGAGTACCGCTCCTGGGACGAGAACGGTGATCCCCAGCAGTTCAGCCATGCCGGTGAGGCCGGCAGCGCTATGGTCGCCTCCAGCAAGTACGAGGCTTCCGCCATCGGTCTGGACATCCTGAAGAACGGCGGCAACGCCATCGACGCTGCGGTCGCCATGGGCTTTGCCCTGGGCGTCTGCGAGCCCTTCACCTCCGGCCTGGGCGGCGGCGGCTTCATGACCATCTACCTGGCCGAGACCGGCGAGACCACCTTCCTGAACTTCCGTGAGGTCGCCCCCTCCGGCGCCACTCTGGACAAGTATCTGGACGAGAACGGTGAGTTCATCAGCGGTTCCAGCGCCTACGGCGGCCTGGCCGTTGGCGTTCCCGGCGAGGTCGCCGGTCTGCTGCATGCTCTGGAGACCTACGGCACCATGGATCGTGAGCAGGTCATCCGTCCCGCTTACAACCTGGCCGACCAGGGCTGGACCGCCACCACCTACTACAGCACTTCTGTGGGCTGGGGCTACAGCAGCATGGTCGACGAGGAGACCAACGAGATCACCCCCATGGGTGAGGTGTTCCTGAACGAGGAAGGCCTGCAGCCCGAGGTTGGCAGCGTTGTCACCAACAAGGACTATGCCAAGGCTCTGGACCTGATCATCGAGCAGGGCCGTGACGGCTTCTACAAGGGCGAGGTCGCCCAGGCCATCGTCGATTCCGTGCAGGCTGCCGGCGGCGTTATGACCCTGGAGGATCTGGCCAACTACGAGCCCTATGAGACCGAGCCTGTCACCGGCGACTACAAGGGCTACAGCATCGTTTCCAGCTCCGTGCCCTCCTCCGGCGGCACCTGCTTCATCCAGATCGCCAACATGCTGGAGAACTTCGAGGTCTACGAGAAGGACTCCGTCGAGCAGATCCATCTGCTGAGCGAGATCCACAAGATGGTCTACGCCGACCGTGCCGAGTACATGGCCGACATCAAGTTCACCGACGTGCCTCTGAGCGGCCTGACCAGCCAGGAGTACGCTGACAAGCTGGCTGCCAAGATCGACATGACCAAGGCTCAGACCTACGAGTACGACGATCCCTGGGCGTTCGAGGGTGACAACACCAACGGCTACGTTGTCGTCGACGAGATGGGCAACATGGTCGCCGTCACCAAGACCGTCAACTACTACTGGGGCAGCGGCGTTCTGGCCGACGGCTACGGCATCGTGCTGAACAACCAGATGGACGACTTCGTCTACGACGCTGAGTCTGTCAACGTGGTCGAGCCCGGCAAGACCCCCCTGTCTTCCATGACTCCCACCGTCGTCTTCAAGGACGGCAAGCCCGCCATGATGCTGTCCGCCCCCGGCGGCTACACCATCTTCTCCATGCTGTCCCAGCTGTTCATCAACGTGGTCGACTACGGCATGAACGCTGAGGAGGCCATTGCTGCCGCCCGTTACCTGTGCGCCTTCGGTACCCTGCAGTACGACGCACCCAACGTGGACGAGGCTGTCTTTGAGGAGCTGGCTGCCATGGGTCATGACATCTCCGCCACTCCCGGCAAGCGCTTCTCCCTGCCCAGCCTGATCTGCTTCGACGCAGAGGGCAACATCACCGGCTGCACCGAGTACGAGGATGAGGGCCTGCCTCTGGACGGCTGCGCTCTGGGCTACTAAGCCTCTCGGCACCGCTGAATTTTACGCACAGCGTATGACAAAGGGCGCCCCCCTGTGGGGGGCGCCCTTTTGTGCTGTATAAAAAACAATGCCCCTGCGGGACAAACTCCCGCAGGGGCACTCTTTTGGAAAAACGACCGGACCGTAAGCCGGGTTCTGTATTAAACGACGATCTATCTTGGCCTTGCGTTGCCGCAAGGCTCACGCCCTCTCCGGGACGCGCGGGGCAGCGCATATGTCCCATACGGAGGTTGCTTCTGGTAGGGTTTACATAGCCGCAAAGTCGCCAGTGCGCTGGTGAGCTCTTACCTCGCCTTTCCATCCTTACCGCGTTGCCGCGGCGGTCTATTTCTGTTGCACTATCCCTGGGGTCACCCCCGGCTGCCGTTAGCAGTTACCATTGCCCCTGTGAAGCCCGGACTTTCCTCAGAGCGAACGCAATGCCGCCCCGCCGCCGTATGTTCCACTCGTTTTTCCGGGGGATATTATAGCACGCCGCGCCGCCGCTGGCAAGCCAAAACCCAGAGAAAAATTTGCGATATTATGCCGCAGAATTGCAAAATACTCCGAATTATGATATAATATCTGCCGGATTTTGCGCAAAAGCGGGGGAGGGGAAGGCAATGGCACAGCCGGTCTGGCTCTCCTTTTCCGTCCTGCCCTGCCACGAGGGGCTGACCCTGCGGGACTTTTTGCGGGGGCAGCAGGTCAGCGCCACCCTCATCAAGGCGGTGAAATACCGGGGCAGCGGCTTCTTTGCGGACGGCCTGCCGGTGTTCACCGACCTGCGGGTGCGGGCGGGCATGACCGTGCGGTTCGCGCTCCCGCCCGAGGAGCCCACCACCGTGGAGCCCCAGAACATCCCCCTGACCATCCGCTATGAGGATGAACACGCGATGCTGCTGGACAAGCCCGCAGGCATGGCGGTGCATCCCACCCTGAACGCGGCCGACGGCACGCTGGCCAACGGCTGGATGGGCCTGATGGCCCGGCGGGGCGAGGAGGCGGTGTTCCGCCCGGTGAACCGCATCGACCGGGACACCAGCGGCCTGGTGCTATGCGCCAAAAACGCCTACGCAGCCCCCATTCTGGCCGGGAACGTGCAGAAGGTCTACCTGGCGGTGCTGGAGGGTGAGCCGCCTGCGCCCGAAGGGGAGATCGCCGCACCCATCGCCCGCGCGGAGGGAAGCATCATCCTGCGGCAGGTGGCCGGGGGCGGCAAGCCCAGCCTGACCCGCTATCAGATCGTGGCGCGGGGCGGAGGGCTGAGCCTTGCGGCGGCGGTGCCGGTCACCGGGCGCACCCATCAGCTTCGGGTGCATTTTTCCCACATTGGCTGCCCGCTGGCCGGGGATGAGCTGTACGGCGGCAGCCGGGCGCGCATCGGCCGGCAGGCGCTGCACTGCGCCCGCATGACCTTTACCGGCCCGGGCGGCGGCACGAAACAGGTGGAGTGCCCCCTGCCGCCGGATATGGAGGCCCTGTGCCGGGATATGGAAAAGCTTACAGAAGTGTGAAAGTTTCGGCAAATTGCGCCTTTTCTCTTGCCCCAAACGGGATGGGGTGTATAATTAAAAGATAAGAACCTTTGCTTTTACAGCGTTGATTTTTACCGGGCGCGGCCCGGTTCGATACAGTGGCCTGCCCACAAGGGCGGGCGCGGGCCAAAGCGAGCGGCCCGGAAAGGAGCGGTACATTGGAGCTGAAAGAAAAACAGCCCGGCAGTCTGAGTGAGCGGCTGGAACCCTACAAGCAGCAGTTCATTCACTGGGCGCGCCACAGCGAACAGGTGGCGTGGCTGGGCGACTTTTTATACCAGATGGGATTCTGGGCGGAGTACGTCCTGGTGCGCGCCGTGCGCGGGCTGCGCGCCGGCGTGCTGTGGCTGGCCGCTGCGCTGATGCGCGGCGCAAAAAAAGCAGCTCTGTGGCTGCTTCAGGCGGCGGGCGGTGTTCTGCGCAAGCTGGTCGCCCCCATCGTTTATTTGTTCAATGGCTTCCGCCACACTCGCCAGTCGCTGCAGGCGGCAAAGGAGCAGGGGGAACCCTCTGCCGGGGTGCTGCGGCAGGCGGCCGTTCGCGGTGCGATGAACTTCACCGCGCTGATGAAGGAATCGATGGCCTATGTGCTGCCCCTCGCAGCGGCTGGCCTGTTCCTGTTTACCGTACATACCGTCGTGGGTTACGACTACATCCTCAAGGTGGAAGTGGACGGAAAGCCGGTGGGCTATGTGGCCAACGAGGCGGTGTTTGACAGCGCCCGTGAGGACCTGCGCCGCCGCATCGAGACGGTGGCGGCCAACGACGGGCAGGAGTGGGACATCAAGCCCACCTACACCATTGCCATCGAGGGCACTGTGATGGACGAGGGCGAAATGGCCGACGCCATCCTGCAGGCATCCAGCAAGGACATTCAGGAGGGCATCGCCCTGTATGTGGATGGCCAGCTCATCGCGGTCACCACCGACCGCACCCGCCTGGATCAGACACTGGCGGACCTGAAGGCCCCCTACGAGCAGCCGGACAACCCCAACTTCCGGGTGGAGTTTACCAAGCATGTGGAACTGGTGGAGGGCATCTACTTCACCAGCTCCTTCTCCAAGGTCAACGATGTGGTGGCGAAGCTGACCGGCCTGGAGCAGGCCGAGCTGACCTACACCGTGCAGGAGGGCGATTCCCCCTGGACCATCGCCCGTGACCATGAGCTGACGGTGAACGAACTGTACGCCCTGAACCCCGCCATGACGGAAAGCGGCTACAATATGTATGTGGGCGATGTGCTGGTGGTCAGCCAGGAGCGCCCCTTCCTGCAGATCCGCACGGTGGAGCGGGTCACCTACACCGAGCCCATCCCCTATGAGACCAAGAAGAGCCCCTCGGAGGACTACACCTTCGGTACCATCAAGGTGGTGCAGGAGGGCCAGGAGGGCCTGAAGGAGATCACCGCAGACATCGTGCGCATCGACGGCGTGGAGGCATGGCGCGACATCGTGGAGACCAAGGTGCTCCAGGAGCCGGTCACCAAGGAGGTGCTGGAGGGCCGCCGCCTGCCCAACGGCGCCATCGCTGCGGGCGGCACCGGCAGCGGCAGCATCATGTGGCCGGTGCCTGCCTACCGCTACGTCAGCCGCTGGATGAGCAGCGGCCACAAGGGCTGCGACATCTGCGCGCCGCGGGGCACGCCCATCTATGCGGCGGACAACGGCGTGGTCACCCGGGCCGGCTGGAACGGCGCGGGCACCAACTACGGCTACTCGCTGATCATCAACCACGGCAACGGCATGACCACCCTGTACGCCCACTGCGACACCCTGAACGTGAGCGCGGGCCAGTATGTGACACAGGGCCAGCAGATCGGCACGGTGGGCTCCACCGGCTGGTCCACCGGCAACCACCTGCACTTTGAGATCCGCATCAACGGCAGCCTGGTCAGCGCCCGCAACTACTTCCCCAACTTCTAAGCCCGTATCCGCGGGAGATGAACCGCCGCAGGTGAGTCCTGCGGCGGTTCGTTGGTTTTACAGCGGTGTAACTTGGCCAAATTTGACAAAGCGAGCTGGATATAAGTTGTGCGATACGCTAATAATAACCGCGAGACTTCCTTTTCTGGTCCGAGTGGTGTATAATGTACAAGTTGAGGTCTGACGGGTTGGGCGAAGTGCGCCCATTTGGCCGTCAGAGCGCCCTTTTGGCTGTCGAAAAACGGCAAGAACGGGCGAGAAGCATCAGGCTCAAAGGAGAGTTTTGATTGGAGAAATTTGTCATTCGGGGCGGTAAACCGCTGATGGGCGAAGTGGTCATCAGCGGCGCGAAGAACGCGGTCGTAGCCCTGCTGCCTGCCACCATTCTGGCCGGCGGAAAATGCGTGCTGGAGAATGTGCCCGCCATCAACGATGTGAGCGTTTCGCTGCGCACCTTGTCGGCCCTGGGCGCGCAGGTGCGCATGCTGAATAAGAATACCTATGAGATCGACACCACCTGTCTGACCAGCACCGAGGTGCCGGATGACCTGTCCCGTCAGATGCGCGCCAGCTATTATTTTCTGGGTGCGCTGCTGGGGCGGTTCGGCTCTGCGAAGGTGGCCATGCCCGGCGGCTGCGATCTTGGCCCCCGCCCCATCGACCAGCACCTCAAGGCTTTCTGTGCCCTGGGCGCGGCCGATTCGGTGGAGTACGGCAAGATCAACGTCCGCTGCAATGACCTGAAGGGCGCCCATGTGTTCTTCGACACGGTGTCGGTGGGCGCTACCATGAACGCCATGCTGGCGGCGGTGCTGGCCGAGGGCATGACCGTGCTGGAGAACGTGGCCAAGGAGCCCCATGTGGTGGACCTGGCCAACTTCCTGAATATGATGGGCGCGGATGTGCGC
>JAFUQL010000261.1 GCA_017472375.1 Oscillospiraceae bacterium
ACCCGCAGAGCGCGGCTCTGGTCGTCGGCGAAGTCCACCGGGCCTGCCACGCACATCCGGCATTTGCCCAGCCCGGTGTCCAGCAGCTCGTACACGTCCGCGCCGCTCTCCTCCAGAATGTCCTTGCCCACGATGCCCACATCGGCCGCGCCGTGCTCCACATAGATGGCCACATCGCTGGGCTTTACGAGGAAGTAACGGATGCCCGCCTCGGGGTTTTCCACCACCAGCTTGCGGGTGTCGTTGTAGTTCTCGTCGCAGCCGTAGCCGGCGGCGGCCAGCAGGGCGTACACCTTGTCGCCCAGGCGACCCTTGGGCAGGGCCACGTTCAGCATCACTCGCTCGGCGGGCTGCAGGGCGGCGGGGGGCGCGGCGTTCAGGCGCTCCATCTCGTCCAGATAGAGGGCGAAGCCGATGGCACCCGCGCCGGGGCAGAATTTGCGGGCCAGCAGGTCGTACTGACCGCCCTTCAGCACCGGGCGGGGCACCCCGGCCAGATAGCCCTGAAACACCAGGCCGTTGTAGTAGTCCATGTCGCCGGTGAGGGACAGATCCAGCTGCAGCTCCTCGCTGCGCTCCAGCGCCGTCCAAACCGCCTGCAGCTCATCCAGCGCGGCGGCCATGGCCGTCCAGCCCCGCTCGGCGCCGCCCAGCTTGTGTGCCTTCTCACACAGGGCGCAGGCATCGGTGAGCACCCGGGCAAAGGGGCCGGACAGGGCGGGCAGGCTGCACAGCAGCTTTGCCCCCTCCTCGTCCACCCCGGCGGCGGCCGCAGCCTTGCGCAGCTCATGGGCGTTCTTGCCCTTGACCAGCTCCACCATGCCGGGGCGAGCCTCCTCGGGCACGTTCAGGGCGTCCAGCAGGCCGGTGATGAACCCCATGTGGCTCAGCTCCAGCACCGAGGGAGCCTCCAGCGCCTCTAGGCTCTGCCGCGCCAACACCAGCACCTGCGCCGCGTTGGCGCCGTCCACCGCGCCGATGCACTCCAGACCCATCTGGCTGATCTCCTTGTAGGTGTGGCTCTCCAGACTGGGGCGGTAGACATTCTCGATGTAGTAATATTTCTCGCACTGACCGGGGGCGGGCTGGGCATTTTTGGCGATGCTCAGGGTCACGTCCGGCTTGAGCGCCAGCAGACGGCCGTCCAGATCGGTGAAGGTGATGACCTGATCGCTGGTGAGGAAGCGGCGGTTCTCCTGATAGAGGCCGTACTCCTCGAAGCGGCCCATGCGGAACTTGCGGTACCCGGCCTGCTCGTACAGACTGCGCAGTACCAGGCTGGCCCGCTCCTGGGGCTTGAGAATGGAGAGATCGAAATTCATGGTATCACGGTCCTTTTTGGGGTGATTTTTATGGGCGATTTTTGGGGGCGCCGATTCTCCCGGGAGGGAGTGGTTGATTTTGGTTTTCTGTGGGTTTTCTGTTTTCTTATGAAAGAGTAAACAAAGGAAGCGGAAAACGCAAAGCCAACACCTTTACAGCCAAAGGGTCCTTTGTGCAAAGGCGCCCGAAGGGTGTGCAGTGGCTGAGGCCTTTCTTCCCGCGTCAGTTTCGCTTACTGTGTTCCCCACAGCGAAGGCCCTGCCCATTTCACATCCCCATTATATTTTACTCTGATAAAGTTGTAAAGTAGTAAAATGTTATTTCTGCATTCGACCCAAAAGCAGCGGGCAGTCCATGCGGGTTTTGTGCAAAAAGCGAGGTTTTTTTCACCCCGCCGGGTGCGCCCGCGCAAAAGCACGGATGGGCTACCCGCGCAAACGGCAGGCAGCCCATCGATGGTTCGTTGTTTTACCCCTG
>JAFUQL010000262.1 GCA_017472375.1 Oscillospiraceae bacterium
ACGCCCCCAGCAAGACCTTCAATCTGGCCGGTCTGGTGGGCAGCTACCACATCATCTACGACCCCTACCTGCGCGACCGGGTCCGTTCCAAGGCATCCAAATGCCACTACAACCACATGAATGTGCTCGCCATGCACGCTCTCATCGGCGCCTACAGCGGCGAGGGACATCTTTGGGTGGACGAGCTCTGCCAGGTCTTGAGCCAGAACGTTGAGTATGCCTGTGAGTTCATCCACGCCCGGTTTAAAGGTGTGTCGGTGACCAAGCCCGAGGGCACCTATATGCTGTTTTTGGATTGCACCGACTGGTGTGATACCAACAGGAGGTCCCTTGACGAGCTGCTGCAGGCCGGCTGGGACGTGGGTGTCGCATGGCAGGATGGCCGGATGTTCAACGGCCCCTGCCACATCCGCATGAATCTGGCACTCCCCTTCAGCCGTGTACAGGAGGCATTCCGGCGGCTGGACGAGTATGTATTTCAAGCCTGACCCCGCATTCTGCGGTTAGGAGATAGAGAAAGTATAAGTAAGTTTGCGCCCGGCGCACCTGCCGGGCACTCCATCATGAGAGGAGCAAAAATATGAGCATTCGAATTGGCATTGTCGGCTACGGCAATCTGGGGCGCGGCGCGGAGCTGGCGATCCGCCACTGCCCCGACATGGAGTTGGTGGGTGTGTTTACCCGCCGCGATCCCTCCACGGTGACCATCGCCACCCCCGGCGTCAAGGTGTATCGTCTGGAGGATGCAGAGTCCATGCAGGATCAGATCGATGTGATGATCCTGTGCGGCGGCAGCGCCACCGATCTGCCTGTCCAGAGTCCGCAGTTCGCCCGTATGTTCAACCTTGTGGACAGCTTTGACACCCACGCCAAGATCCCCGACCATTACGCAACGGTGGATGCCGCCGCCAAAGAGGGCGGCAAAGTGGCCGCTATTTCTGTGGGCTGGGACCCCGGTATGTTCTCGCTGAACCGTGTTCTGGCCCAGTCCATCCTGCCTCAGGGCCATGTTTACACCTTCTGGGGCAAGGGTGTCAGCCAGGGTCACTCCGACGCCATCCGCCGCATCAAGGGCGTCAAGGATGCCCGCCAGTACACCATCCCCGTAGAGCGTGCGCTGGAGCAGGTGCGTGCCGGCGAGGCGCCGGAATTGACCGCCCGCCAGAAGCACACCCGCGAGTGCTATGTGGTGGCTGAGGAAGGCGCCGATCTGGGCTGGATCCGCAATGAGATCGTGAATATGCCCAACTATTTCGACGATTACGACACCTCTGTCCGTTTTGTTTCCCAGCAGGAGCTGAACGAGGAGCACGGCGGTATGCCTCACGGCGGCTTCGTCATCCACACCGGCAAGACCGGCGTCAATGGCGAGAACGACAACGTCATCGAGTACAGCCTGAAGCTGGACTCCAACCCCGAGTTCACCTCCTCCGTTCTGGTGGCCTATGCCCGCGCGGTCTACCGCCTGAGCCAGGAGGGCCAGACCGGTTGCCGGACCGTGTTCGACATCGCCCCCCGGTACATCGCCCTGATGAGTGACGAGGAACTGCGCGCCAAGATGCTGTAAAACGCTCTACCTGGAATCAAGCAGAACACCCCTTCGGGACACGATCGTCCCGAAGGGGTGTTCTTTGCGTTTATTCGTTTTTTAGGTGGCGAATGTCCTCACCCAGGAAGGCGATGGGTTCACAGCTTCCGCCCAGGCGGCTGGCGATCTTTTCGGTGTAGCGCTTCTCAAACATGGTGCCATCCACAATGTTCGAGGTATAGATGGTGGGGCGCTTTGCGCTCAGCCGGGTGTTCACGATGGTATAGAAGCAGCTGAGCATATAGCTGGTGGCATACTCCGTACCCAGGTCATCCAGAATGAGCAGATCCGCACCGAGGACCGCCTCCATCATGGTATCCTCGTCCTCAAAGCGATTCTTCTCCAGATGCGCAAACAGCTCCTGTGCGCTCACATAGATGACATCGTACCCGCGCTCAAGCACCACGCCTGCGATGGCCAGCGCCGCATGAGTCTTGCCCAGGCCGGCATTGCCGGTGATCAGCAGGTTGGAGCTTCGCATATCAAAATGCTCCGCATATTCCCGCAGCGCTTCCAGGGTCTCGGTCATATAAGCCCGCACCGTCATACCGTAATCCGGGTCAAAATGATCGGGATACAGTGCTGTATCCATGGTGTCAAAGCTGGAGATGCTCAGGGCAGAGGCGGCGTTGATCTCATCCCGCCGCAGCTGACGGCTCAACTGCAGCACACAGCCACACACTCTCCCCTCTTTTACGCCAGTGTCGCGGCATTCGGGGCAGATGTAGGCAGGGTCCAGCATCTCCGGTGCATAGCCGTTCGCCCGAAGCAAGGCACTGCGCTGCTCCCGGGCTACCTGCTGCTGCTCCCGGGCCGCCTGCTGGGTTTCCCGGCTCGCCCCCTTGGCCGCAAGCTGAGCGCGCTCAAATCCCAGGCGTGTGATCTCATCCTCGGCCCGCTGCAGTGCAGGGATGGCAGCATGGGCCTGCAGCGACATCGCCTGAGCCTGGGTCACCGCGCGCTGACGCCGAGCGGCGACCCGGCGCTGCGCCTCACGGAACAATTCCTCTCTGCTTCGCATGGATCAGTCCTCCCGTTTCAGCCGCAGGGGGCGGCCGCCCTTTCGCTTCAGAATGTCATGGCCCGAGGGCTCGCTGCGGTCTACCCGCAGACTGCCGCTCTCAGGGGCCGCCAAGGTGCCGCTTCCGCGCACCTCAGATACGGTGCGCAGCCCCCGCCCATGCCAGGATTTGAGGATGCCGTTCACATAGCGGACCTCGTTCTTGCCATCCGCCTGAAGGACTGCCTCTGCCACCATGGCATCGTCGAAGCTCATCTCCTCGTACCAGCGGCGGATGGTACGCCGATCCGCCAAGGTCAGGTCGCTCACCGAGCGATGCAGCAGCTCGGCCGCACGCTCCTCCCGCTGGGCACGGAGCTGCAGCAGCTTTAAATACTGCTCCGCATCCTCGCCGGTCTCTACGCCAGCCTGCCGCCAGTCGCGCAGCTCCCGGTCCAGTGCACCCAGGGTGCCTTTCCCCTGCCCTGCCACATGTGCGGCACACAGAAGAATGACCTCAACGGCGTATTCCTCCTGAAGATACAGCGATACCAGCCGCTGCATATCCCGGGAACTCAGGGTCTTCCCCAGATACATCTGCACCTCAGTGGTCAGGGTGGAGACCATTGGGTCGCGTAGGGCCGAAAATCGGATCTCCTCCGGGCTGAGCAGTTCCTTCTGAGCGGCCGGAAGACCATTCCCTCGCTCCACCTCCAAAAGCCCTGCACCGGCCCACCATCGCAGCGCATTCTCCGCCATGCGCACACTTTTTAAGCCGAGCGCATGGGCGATGTCCCGCGGGTCCGTGCTTCCGGTGGACAAGACATACAGAGCGACCCGAACGGCGCACTCGTCTGCCCGCGCCAGATTGGTGAACACAAGCTGCGGCACTGCGATGGAATCCCCGTGCTGGGGACAGATACGATAGGTCATACGCCCTTCCGGCCTCCTCTCTCATTGGTTTAGAATCCACAGCCCCCGCACAGATCTGCCTCGGGGGCAGTCGCGCAGGGGCTGCGGGTCATATCAAATTTACAGCTCGTGGCTGGATCAGCGGCCAATGGCCTCCTTCACCCGCTCAGCGATGCGCTCAGCGGTCA
>JAFUQL010000035.1 GCA_017472375.1 Oscillospiraceae bacterium
GAGCAGTGCCGGCAGATACCCCGCCTCGCTGATGGCACGCAGTTCAAACACCGCCTTGATCTGATCCAGCGGCTTTTTCTTCTCGCTGATCAGGTACAGGCTGTTCAGCAGCAGGCGAAGCAGATCATCTGCCTCCTTACCGGTAGGTGCCAGCGCCGCGGTCATCTCCGCCAGATACATGGCCAATGCCATGCCCTCCACGCTCTGCCGCAGGGCGAAGAAGGTGTTCTTCACCTGTGCATCGTCCACCCGATACATGGTACGCCCCTCATACAGGGTGAACTCGGAATAGCAGAACAGGCCGCAGCCGCTGAACAGCTTGCTTTTCAGCCGCAGGCTGCCCTTGGCCGTGGCCGATACAAGGCCGAGCTGCGGGCAGAGCAGATGCAGGATGCGGTCAGCCTCCCCCACCTTCACCTCCCGCAGGACCAGCCCAGGGGTCACGATCTGCATACGTCTCCCCCTCCTTCTGCACGGGGGCAGGCTCTGTCCAAGCCCGCTTGTACTCCAGATAACGGCGTATATCACCGGTTGCAGCAAACGCCTGCCATGTGCCCGCCTGTTCCATACACAGTCGCCTCACTTTCTGCCCTTACTGTTCCACCATTGTAAAACAGTTATAAGCGGAAATGATGCCCACTGTGTCGATGCGTCGGCCTTAAGGCTCCCGGAAACCGAAATCGTTCAACAGGAAATCGCTGTCGCGCCAGTCGTCCTTGACCTTGACCCAGCACTGCAGGTTCACCTTTGCGCCCAAAAACTCCTCACAGTCCAGCCGGGCCTGGGTGGCGATCTTTTTCAGCATCTGTCCACCCTTGCCGATGACCATGCCCTTGTGGCTCTTGCGCTCACAATAAATGTTCACGTCGATGTCAATGATGTTCCGGTCGGGGCGCTCCTTGAAGCGCTCCACCGTCACGGCGATGCCGTGAGGGATCTCATCGTACAGGTTCAGCAGCATCTTCTCACGGATGATCTCGCTGACCAGAGCCTTTTCGGGCATATCGGTATAGGCATCGTCGGGGAAATAGTGCGGGCCCTCCTGCGCATAGCCGGCCAGCACCTCGAACAGCTCCTCGCAGCCCTCATCGCCCTTCACTGAGATGGCACGAACCTGGTCAAACACTCCCAGCTCATTCAGCTGCTGGGCGCGAACCGCCAGATCGGTCTTGGCTTTCAGCGTATCGGTCTTGTTGATCACCGCGACCGCCGGGCCGTGGCTCGCTTTGATGTCTGCCACCAGCCCCAGCTCCGCCTCATTCAGCTCCCCATAGGGCTCAAACAGCATCAGGGTCACATCCACATCCGCGATGGAGCCGGTGGCCGTCTTGCTCATGCGCTCGCCCAGCTTGGTGCGGGGCTTGTGGATGCCAGGCGTGTCCAGCAGCACATACTGCACCGGGCCGCGGGTGACGATGCCGGTGATGCGGGTGCGGGTGGTCTGGGGCTTAGAGGTGACGATGGCCACCTTTTCTCCCACCAGCCGGTTGGTCAGGCTGGATTTGCCCACGTTGGGCCGGCCCACAAGGGCCACGAATACCGAAGCAGTGTTTTCCATATCTCTATCTCTCCATTGAATGGTTGATCTTCCGTTGTTTTTGTCATTTTCCCGTGCTGCGCCGCGTCCGCTCTTCCGGCAGAAACACAAACAGCACTGCCGCCGCAAAGCTCAGGGCCAGGCCCACCGCGCGCAGCGGCACTTCCCACAGCCAAAGCCAGATCTCATGCAGCACGTCTGGCTGCCAGAACAAGCTGACGCCCACCGCCGCCGCGCCGATGCTGAACACCAGCACCGCACCGGCCGCCATATCCTTTGCTGCACCGGCCGCCGACCAATGCGCTTCGTCCGGCCTGTCCACTGCACGCTCGACCGCCGAATTCACCAGCTCCAGTGCGATGACCCCAGCGATGCACAGAAACAGCAGCGCCCACTCGGTGCGGCCAAAGGGATAGAACCGGCCAAAGGCCAGTACATACGCCGCTGCGCACAGGTGGAACCGGAAATTCCGCTCCTCCCGCAGCGCCGCCGCGATGCCCTGGCCTGCATAACCGAATCCCCGAAGGAACCGTCTCAACTCACACCTCATCGGCCGTGTAGGACACGGTGCGGGGCAGACCGAGCTGAATCAGCACAGCCTCCTCCTTCTCCCGCATATGGACCGCCTCCAGGCCGCCCTGTTCATGGTCGTAGCCCAGCAGATGCAGCATGGAATGGACGGTCAGGAATGCGATCTCACGCTGCAGCGGGTGCCCATACAGCTCCGCCTGCTCCATGGCTTTCTCCATGGAGATGACGATGTCGCCCAGCATTTTGGCGCCGGTGTCCTGATTCACATCGTACACGCCGTCCTGACCCAGAGGGAAACTGAGCACATCCGTGGGCATGGGCTTGTTGCGGTACTGATTGTTCAGCTCCGCGATCTGGGCATTGTCCACAAAGGTCACGCTGATCTCGGCCGGGCCTTCAAAATGCTCAAACTCAAGCACCGCGTTGCAGCTGCGGCGGATGAGAATGCGCAGGCCGGAGGGTACCTTCACGGTATGCTGGTCGTTGGTGATATAAACTTTGTTCGACATGGTCATTACCTCGTTCTATGTCCGTGGGGCCATGAGCCCCTGCTTTTCTTTATCCATTTCGGCGGGCACGGGATGCAGCCGCCTTATCATATGCACGCACGATCTCCTGCACCAGACGGTGGCGCACCACGTCCTTTTCGCTGAACCGGATCTGCGCAATGCCCTCGATGTGCTTCAGCACACTCAGTGCATCCACCAGACCGCTGCGTGACTTGTCCGGCAGGTCGATCTGGGTCACATCGCCGGTGACGACCACCTTGCTGCACGCACCCATACGGGTCAGGAACATCTTCATCTGCTCCGGCGTGGTGGTCTGCGCCTCGTCCAGAATGATAAAGGCAGTGTCCAGCGTGCGGCCGCGCATATACGCCAGCGGGGCCACCTCAATGGTCTGCTTTTCCAGCAGCCGCTGGAAGGTCTCGGGGCCCAGCATATCGTACAGGCCGTCGTACAGGGGGCGCAGATAGGGATCGACCTTATTCTGCAGGTCGCCGGGCAGGAAACCCAGCTTCTCGCCGGCCTCCACCGCAGGTCGGGTCAGAATGATCCGGTCCACTTCTTTGCTCTTGAACGCCTTTACAGCCATGGCCACCGCCAGATAGGTCTTGCCGGTGCCGGCAGGCCCCACACCAAATGTAATGGCGTTCTTCTGGATCGCCTTCAGGTACTCCTTCTGGCCCAAAGTCTTGGGGCGCACCGGGCGGCCTTTTGCCGTAATTGCGATAAAATTCTCCGTCAGCTCCTGCACGCGGCCGTCCTCACCCGAGCGGGCCAGGCTGATGCAGTAGCGCACGGTCTGTTCTTCCATGGGGGTGTGGTTTTCCAGCAGAGTGAGCATCGCATCGATGGCGTTGGCCGCACCGGTCACGCCCTCTGCTTCGCCCGTGAGCTTGATCTGGGTGCCACGGCATACGGCCGTCACCGCAAATTCCCGCTCCAGCAGGCGAATGTTCTCATCGCAGTTGCCGAATACGGCCACCGCAAGTTCTACACTGTCAAGTTCAATCAGCTTTTCTGCCATTCCAGTTATTCCCTCATTTCCAGTCTCATTATATCACAGTTTTATAGGAAATAAACTGTGTATTTTTCACAAAATTTTGCAATGTTGTCAGTTCAGAAGCTCCCGGGCCATTTCTCGTTCCTATGCAGATCATCATCGGTTCATTCGCTCACCGCCACCCGCGCGATGTCCGCCTCAAACTCTACCGTCCACCGGCACACGACCTCGCCCCCATCCTGCTCACACATCCATGATTCCGTCCGGATCTGCGCATCCGGGTACGCCTCATACAGCATCCTCCGACAATTCCACTTGGCCTGTGCCGCAGCCTGTTCCACACTCAGTTTGATCTCCGCCTGCCCGTACTCCACCATGAGGATCCGCACCTGCGTGACCGGCAGCGCGAAGCCCATCAGCGTCAGTGCACGTTCCTTTTCCTGTACGCGCCACCCTTCCCCTGCCTGTGAAGCGGCCGGAAATTCCAGTGCCCGACCGGCTGTTTCCAGCCTCCAGCCGCGATCGAGCCTCCCCGTCGGCACCTGCGCCGAAACGGTCATCGGCTGTCGGCATTCGTACTGTTTTTTCACCCGCGCCCATACTTCTCCGTCTGCGGCCCTCTGTACCGCTTGCCCGCTGCGGTCCAGCTTTACACTGTCGATCAGTGTTTCCCCTGCCGCCACCGTCTGGCCAGCCTTTTTGTCTGTGACCCCGGCGCGGACATTCAGCGACAGCAGCACCGCATCCTCGGCCGCGATCA
>JAFUQL010000263.1 GCA_017472375.1 Oscillospiraceae bacterium
AGGGACGGGGTGCAGAGCCTAAAATGAAGGCTGCAGTCCATTCCCTCATCCGGCTTCACTACGTTCAGCCACCTTCAGCCACTGCACACCCTTCGGGCGCCCCGAAGGGGGAAGGCTTTTGCTCTGGCGGTTTTGACCCTATTTTTGCCGTAGCATCGCGATAAAAGCAACAAGCAACACCGCCCCGCTGTCTCCCCCCCAATAAGAAAGCAAAAAACCCATAGAAAACCAAAACCACCCCACCCCACGAAAGGAGGCGCACCATGGAGCTGTTCACACCCCACACCCCCGACGATGCCGACGCCCCCCGCCAGAGCGCGGAGGAGCTGCATCAGGCGCGGGCGGTGCGCCTGTCGGAGGTGCGCCGCCGGCGAAACCGCAAGCGCGCGCAGGTGGCGGCGGCCTTTGTGCTGGCCGGCCTGCTCATCCTGGCGCTCATCGCCGGGGCATTCACCAGCTCGCTCACCAGCCTGGCCGACCTGGGCGACAGCATCCGCATCGGCATGACCCCCGGCGGCAGCTTCCCGGTCAAGACCGGCATTGCCCAGGTGTACCAGGCCGAGCCCCTGGTGGGCGGCTTTGTGGCCCTGGGCGAAAAGGACGTGGTGCTGGCCAGCGCCTCGGGCCTGAAGCTGCGCACCATCCAGCACGGCTATGCCCGCCCCGCACTGGCGGTGGGCGGCAGCCGGTTCTGTGTGTACAACCGGGCGGGCTACGGCCTGCGGGTGGAGAGCCGCAGCCAGACCCTCTACAGTGAGACCCTCCAGGACCCCATTCTGGTGTGCGCCATGAGCCAGAACGGCAGCCTTGCCGTGGCCACCCGCTCCGACCGGTATGTGGCCCAGGTGAAGATCTACGATTCCAACCTCCGCTACCGCTACGGCTGGAGCACCACCGACGCCGAGGGCACCCCCATGCGGATGGCCTTCGCGCCGGACAACAAGCGCCTGGCGGTGGCCTGCCTGCGGGCCGAGCAGGGGCAGATCACCACCTGCATCCACCTGCTGGACACCCGCAGCGATGCGGTGCAGCTGGTCATCCAAGCCCCGGGCAGCACCCTGCTGCAGCTGCACTGGGTGGGCGGCAGCCAGCTTTTGGCGGTGTACGACGACCACACCGCCCTGTACGACGCCTCCACCGGCGCCGAGAAGGCCCGCTATGACTACGGCAGCGCCCTCACCGACGCCTCGGTGAACGGCAAGTACACCGCCCTGCTGCTGGACGGCGCCGACGGCGCGGGCAGCCGGCTGGTGGTGCTGGGCGGCGGCCTGACCCTGCTCAGCGACACCCAGTGGCCCCAGGCCGCCCACGGCGTGACCGTGACCGGCACCGGTGTGTATCTGCTGCAGGCGGACGGCGTGGTATGCCAGAGCCTGCGCGGGCAGGCCCAGTGGCGCGCCGCCATGGACGAGCGCCCCCAGTGGGTGCTCAGCGCCCGCAAACTGCTGGTGTTCACCGGCGGCCAGGCCGACTGGCTGCAGGCCACCGAGCAGCTCGGGGAGTAAGGCGCGGAAGTTCCGCGCCGCCCCGGCATATTCTGGAACGAGCGAGGGGCACGGCCCCGAAAGGAGCATCCGACGATGCAGATGGAACCTTCCCTTGTGTTTGACCTTGTGCTGCTGGCGCTGCTTGCGCTGGCGGCCATCACCGGCTACCGCCGGGGCCTGCTGGCCGCGGTGGTGCGGTTCGTGGGGCTGCTGGCCAGCCTGCTGGGCGCGTGGCTGCTCAGCCAGAAGGCCGGCCCCTACCTGTTTGAGAATTTTTTGCGGCAGAGCTTCATCGAGCGGGTGGAGGAGACCATCGCCCAGCAGGGCACGGTGGACCTGGCCGACCTGGTGGGCCGATACGCCGGCTTCCTGCCCCAGTCCGTGCAGGATCGCTTCATCCAGTCGGCGGGGGCCGCGCTGGACCTGAGCGCCCCCGATGTGGCCCAAAACATCGTGCTGCAGGTGGTGGAGCCGCTGTTCGTGCCGGTGATCACCCTGCTGGTGTTCTTCGTGGCCTTCGCGGTGCTGCGCCTGGCGGTGGGCATGCTGTCCGGCCTGCTCACCACCCTGAACCATGTGCCCCTGCTGGGCGGTGCGAACCAGGTGCTGGGCTTCGTGTTCGGCCTGCTCACCGGCCTGCTGGAGGTGTACCTGGTGCTGTGCGTGGTGTGGGCGGTGATGGTCATCACCAGCGGGCAGCTCCCGCTGTTCAATGAGGCCGCCCTGAGCGCAAGCTGGGGCTACCAGGTGTTTACCCGCGTCAATCCCTTCCTGTAAGGGGCGGCGTGCTGCCCGGCCGACATCTGCCGGGCAATTGAGAATAAGATCGTTGAGCGACACATTGAAAGACCGCGTGCGGCCCGGCCGTGCGGGCAGAGAGGAGACAGTACCCGATATGTTGTGTACGCGCTGTAAAAAACGGCAGGCCATCGTGTTCATCCAGCGGATGGACGGCGGTGATGCCAAGCAGGAGGGCTACTGCCTGACCTGCGCCCGCGAGCTGAACATCAAGCCCGTGGAGGATATGATGAAGCGCTTCGGCGTGTCCGACCAGGACCTGGAGGGCATGGAGGAGCGCATGAACGAGTTCATGAAGGAGATGGGCGACGGCGGCGAGGGGATGTTCCCCATGGCCATGCCCATGGCCGAGGACGGCGGCGAGGATGCCGACGACGAGGGCAGCGATGCCGACGGCGACGACAAGTTCACCCCCGGCGGCAGCCCCACCTTCCCCTTCAACTTCGGCTTCGGCCGCAAAAAGGGCGAGAAGGACGAGGCCGACGAGGGCGGCGACGAGCCGCCCAAAAAGGGCCGCGGCGGCAAGAAGCGCAAGTTCCTGACCAACTACTGCGAGGACCTGACCGGCAAGGCCAAGGCGGGCAAGCTGGACGCCATCATCGGCCGCGACGCGGAGATCTACCGCACCATCCAGATCCTGTGCCGCCGCCAGAAGAACAACCCCTGCCTGATCGGTGAGGCCGGCGTGGGCAAGACCGCCATCGCCGAGGGCATCGCCCAGCGCATCGTGTCCGGCAACGTGCCCGCCCGGCTGAAGGGCAAGGAGCTGTTCCTGCTGGACATGACCGCCCTGGTGGCGGGCACCCAGTTCCGCGGCCAGTTCGAGCAGCGGGTCAAGGGCCTCATCGGCGAGGTGAAGGCCGCCGGCAACATCATCCTGTTCATCGACGAGATCCACAACATCACCGGCGCCGGCGACGCCGAGGGCGCCATGAACGCCGCCAACCTGCTGAAGCCCGCCCTGTCCCGGGGCGAGATCCAGGTGATCGGCGCCACCACCTTCGCGGAGTACCGCAAGTACATCGAGAAGGATCAGGCGCTGGAGCGCCGGTTCCAGCCGGTGAAGGTGGAGGAGCCCAGCATCGCGGACACCATCGCGCTGATGCAGGGCATCAAGGGCTACTACGAGGCATACCATCAGGTGCAGGTGCCCGCCGACGTGCTGAACGCCACGGTGAGTCTGTCCGAGCGGTACATCACCGACCGCTTCCTGC
>JAFUQL010000264.1 GCA_017472375.1 Oscillospiraceae bacterium
AAGACCTGACCGACCGCTACGGCACCCTGGTGCTGGCGGTGGGCGGCAGCGCCAAGGGCATGGGCGTAGCCGGCATCAACTTCCTTGAGGAGTACTCCCGGGTGCGGCAGCTCATCGCCCGCGCCGAGGAGCTGGATGTACCCATTCTGGCGGTGCATCTGGGCGGTCAGACCCGCCGGGGCGAGTTCTCCGATCCACTCATCCGGCGGGTTTTGGACTCCGCTGCGGCTGCCATCGTGCTCACGGAGGGCGATACGGACGACTATATGCTGGATCAGATCCTGGAAAAGGGCATCCCCGTGCAGTATGTGGATGACCCTTTGGACACCGCTGATGTGTTCCAGCTCATCTTTTAACGGAACAAAATGGGCACACGCCCACAGGAGAAGCCCGGGCTCTCACACAGAGCGCCCGGGCTTCGTTCGTTTGTTGGCCGCCCGGTGGAAAACCGCCCGGTTTCGTGTTAAAATCACTGTAACACAGGAATGTTCGGGAGGTGCCCCATGCCCTTTGAGATCGTACGCAACGACATAGCCCGGATGCACGCCGACGCCATCGTCAACGCCGCCAACCACCGCCCGGTGGTGGAGTACGAGGTGGACAGCAGCATCCACCGGCAGGCCGGCCCCGGGCTGCTGGAGGCCCGCCGCGCCATCGGTGTGATCCCCTACGGCGACGCCGCCGTCACCCCCGCCTTCGGGCTGGCAGCACAGTATGTGATCCACGCGGTGACCCCGGTGTGGGTGGGCGGGCAGTCGGGCGAAGCCGCCCTGCTGGAGCGGTGCTACATCCGCGCGCTGGAGCTGGCGCAGGAACGGGGCTGCAGATCGGTGGCCTTCCCGCTGCTGGCCTCGGGCAACCACGGCTTCCCCAGGGATCTGGCCCTGCAGACCGCCGTGAACGCCTTCAGCCGCTTTCTGATGCAGCACGAGATGCAGATCGTTCTGGTGGTGTTCGACCGCAGCTCCTTCGTACTGTCCGAAAAGCTGTTCCGCTCGGTGCAGAGTTACATCGACGAACACTACATCCGCCGCAAGGAACTGAACGACTGCACCGCCATGAACTGCGGGCCGGAGGAACTGCCCCGCCTGCGCCGCATGGAGCGCATCCGCGACCGGGAGTTTTTCGGTGCGGCTCAGGCTCCCACCGCCGCGCCGCCCCCTCCTGCGGCCGATGCCCCCGCGCGCCGCAGTCTGGAGGACGTGATGGCCGAACTGGAGGAGAGCTTTTCCCAGCACCTGTTCCGGCTGATCGACGCCAGAAGGCTCACCGACCCGGAGGTGTACAAGCGGGCCAATCTGGACCGCAAGCTGTTCTCCAAGATCCGCAGCAACCCGGACTACCGCCCCAGCAAGAACACCGCGCTGGCGCTGGCCATCGCGCTGGAGCTGAGCCTGGACGAGACCCGCGACCTGCTGGGGCGGGCGGGATACGCCCTGTCCCCCAGCATCGAATCGGACGTGATCGCACAGTATTTCATCCAAAAAGAGATCTACAGCATCTACGAGCTGAATCAGGTGCTGTTCAAATTCGGGCACCCCACGCTGGGCGGCTGAAATGTCGCTTCACAGGCGACCACTGCCCTGCCTTCTTCGTGTATGATACAGATACAACAACGAAGGAGGAACAAAGCATGAGCTACACCGAGCTGGTATTCATTCTGGATCGCAGCGGTTCCATGTCCGGCCTTGAGGTCGACACCATCGGCGGTTTCAACGCGCTGATCGAAAAGCAGAAAAAAGAGGCGGGCCGCGCGGTGGTCTCCACCGTGCTGTTTGACGACCGCACTGAGGTGCTGCACGACCGTCTCCCTCTGGAACAGGTGCCCGCCATGACCGGGCGGGACTACTATGTGCGGGGCTGCACCGCCCTGCTGGACGCGCTGGGCAGCGCCATCGACCACATCGGCCGCCTGCACAAGCACACGAGCCCCGAGCAGCGCCCCGACAAGACCCTGTTCGTCATCACCA
>JAFUQL010000265.1 GCA_017472375.1 Oscillospiraceae bacterium
GGGCTATCTGGCCGGGGTGCCCCGCCCGGTGCTGAAGGGCGGTCAGTACGACCTGCTGGCCCGTAAGTTCTGCCCTGGAGCGGGGGCCATTGGCTTCGCTCTCTATCTGGACGAGATGGAGCGGCTGAACGCCGCCCCGCCCGCTGCCCTGCAGCCCGCCGGCAAGGTGATGCTGAACGTGGCTCTGCCCAAGGGACGTCTGGGCGACAAGGTCTATGCACTGCTGGCCGCCGCCGGGTACGGCTGCGACGAGAACTACAATGACACCCGCAAGCTGGTGGTGGAAAACCCCGCCGCGGGCATCCGCTACTTCCTGGTCAAGCCCAGCGACGTGGCCATCTATGTGGAACACGGCGCCGCCGATGTGGGCATCGTGGGCAAGGACATCCTGGAGGAGAGCGGCGCGGACGTGTACGAGCTGCTGGACACCGGCCTGGGCCGCTGCCGGATGTGCGTGGCCGGCCCGGTGGATTTCACCGACGACCAGAGCCGCGCTCTGCGGGTGGCCACCAAATTCGTAAACATCGCCAAAGCGTACTATTCTTCGCTGGGGCGGGACATCGACATCATCAAGCTGAACGGCTCCATCGAGCTGGCGCCCATTCTGGGGCTGTCAGACGTGATCGTGGACATCGTGGAGACTGGCACCACCCTGAAGGAGAACGACCTGAAGGTGCTGACTGAGTTCATGCCCATCAGCGCCCGGTTCATCGCCAACAAGGCCAGCTACAAATTCAAGAACGAGCAGCTTCTCGCCCTGATGGAGAAGCTGCGGGAGGGCATCCAGTTATGATCAAACTGTATAAATTCGACGAGCTGCGCCCCGAGCAGTTCCTGAACCGGGACATCCGCGCCGAGGCAGACGTGGATGCGGTGGTGGATGAGATCATCGCGGACGTGCGGGCGAACGGTGACGCCGCCCTGCTGAAATACGCCGAGCGGTTCGACCACGCCGAGCTGGACAGCCTGCTGGTCACCGAGGCCGAGATGGCCGAGGGGCTGGCGGCGGTGGATGAGGACTTCATCACCACCCTGGAGATGGCCGCGGAGAACATCCGCCGGTTCCACTCCGCCCAGAAACACAAGGACTTCGTCCTCACCGACCGGCCGGGCATCCTGCTGGGGCAGAAGTACACCCCCATCGAGCGGGCGGGCGTGTATGTGCCCGGCGGCACCGCCAGCTACCCCAGCACCGTGCTGATGGACGTGATCCCCGCCAAGCTGGCCGGGGTCAGCCAGATCGTCATGACCACCCCGGCGGGGCGGGACGGAAAGATCGCCCCGGCCATCCTGGCGGCGGCGAAGGTGGCGGGCGTGACCACCATCGTCAAGGCGGGCGGCGCACAGGCCGTGGCCGCGCTGGCCTACGGCACCGAGAGCGTGCCCGCGGTGGACAAGATCGTGGGCCCTGGCAACGTCTATGTGGCCACCGCCAAGCGCAAGGTATTCGGGCAGGTGGACAAAATCGTCGGCCCGGGCAACGCATTCGTCGCCGAGGCGAAGAAGCAGGTCTTCGGCCGCGTGGGCATCGACATGATCGCCGGCCCCAGCGAGATCCTGGTGCTGGCGGACGGCACCTGTGACCCCGCGTGGGTGGCCGCCGACCTGCTGAGCCAGGCCGAACACGACCGGCTGGCCAGCGCGGTGCTGGTCACCGACAGCGAGGCGCTGGCCGTGGCGGTGCAGGCCGAACTGGAGGTGCAGATCCCGCTGCTGCCCCGCGCGGACATCGCCCGGGAGAGCATCGACACCAACGGCAAGATCATCCTCACCGACGACATGCACAAGGCGGTGGCGGCGGTGAACCTGATCGCCCCCGAGCATCTGGAGGTCTGCGTGGACGACCCCTTCCGCCTGCTGAACGAGATCAAAAACGCCGGCAGCATCTTCCTGGGCAAGAACGTGCCCGAGGCGCTGGGCGACTACTTCGCCGGCCCCAACCACACCCTGCCCACCAGCGGCACCGCCCGCTTCTCCAGCCCCCTGTCGGTGGACGACTTTGTGAAAAAGTCCAGCTTCATCTACTACACCCGGGAGGCGCTGGGCGAGGTGCAGGGCCGCATCGCGGATTTTGCCGAGCGGGAGGGCCTGCACGCCCACGCCCGCAGCGTCACCATCCGCTTCGACGACGAGAAAGGGGAATGAACCATGAGCCGTTATTTCAGCAAGGACGTGGCCAAC
>JAFUQL010000266.1 GCA_017472375.1 Oscillospiraceae bacterium
CCTGCCGGGTGCGGCGCTGGCCATGTATCGCTGCGCCCGCCCCGAAAAGCGCCGTGCGGCGGGCGGCCTGCTGCTCTCGGCGGCGCTGACCTCCATGCTCACCGGCATCACCGAGCCGCTGGAGTTCACCGTCCTGGTTGTGGCGCCGGCCATGTACGCGGTGCACAGCGTCTACGCGGGCCTTGCGTATATGCTCATGCACCTGTTTGATGTGGGCGTGGGCATGACCTTCTCCGGCGGTGTCATCGACCTGGTCCTGTTCGGTGTGCTGCAGGGCAACGCCCGCACCCACTGGCTGCGGATCGCCGCCGTGGGCGTGGGATACTTCTTCCTGTACTACTTCACCTTCCTTGCGATGATCCGAAAGATGGACCTGCGCACCCCGGGGCGCGAGGAGGACGAGGGGACCCGTCTGTACACCCGCACCGACTTTGCACAGGGTGCGGGCCTCTGCGAGCAGATCGTGGAGGGCCTGGGGGGCCGGCAGAATCTGATGGACGTGGACTGCTGCGCCACCCGCCTGCGGGTCACGGTGGCCGACGAGAGCCTGGTCTCGGACCGGCTGCTGAAGGAGTCCGGGGCTTCGGGCGTGCTCCACAGCGGAAACGGCATCCAGGTGGTCTATGGCCCCCGGGTGTCGGTGATCAAGTCGGCCCTGATGGACTATCTGGAGGGCCGCACGGCGGCTGTTCCGGCTGCTCCGGCTGAGCCGAAGCCGGCCCCGGGCACGCTGGTGCTGGGCGCCTGCATGAACGGCCGGGTGGTGAAGCTGGAGGAGGTGGCGGATGCTGCATTTTCCTCCGGGGCGCTGGGCGAGGGCGTGGCCTTTGAGCCGGCGGACGGCCATCTGTACGCCCCTGCCGACGGCGAGATCGTGACCGTGATGACCTCCGGCCACGCCGTGGGCATGACCACCCCCGAGGGCGCCGAACTGCTGATGCACATCGGCATCGACACTGTAAAGCTGGGCGGGAAGCACTTCGAATCCCATGTGGCGGCGGGGCAGGCCGTGCACCGGGGCGACCTGCTCATCACCTTTGACCCGCAGGCCATCCGGGAAGCCGGGTACCCGCTGGTCACTCCCATGACCGTCTGCAACAGCGACGAGTATGCACAGGTGCGCCTGCTGGCCGAGGGAGAGCTCTGTGCCGGTGCGCCGGTGCTGGAGATCCGCGGCCGAGCGGCGGCCGAATAAACACAGAAAACAGGCGGGGCATCCCCGCCTGTTTTGCTTTATAAAATACGAACGCGCCGAGCCCCTTACCGGGCCCGGCGCGTTTTGGTTTGTTCTGAGGTTCAGCGCACGATGAACTCGAAGTTTTCGCCGTAGCCCACCTGGTAGCTGGTGTGTACGGTCTGGCCGTCCAACCGGACTACGCGGCCGCGCATCTCAAGCTGGGGGGCATTGCGGGGCACCTGCAGCAGCTTGGCCAGCTTGGCGTCTGCCCGCACGATGCGCAGGCGCATGGTGGTGCGCTGCAACTCAATGCCCTTCACCTCGCGCAGATAGCTGTAGATGGAGTCGTTCTCCAGATCGATGGAGAGCAGATAGGCGTATTCCAGCGGGAAAAAGTTGTCCTCCAGCACCAGAGGCTTGTCGCCTGCGTAGCGAAGGCGGCGAATGCGCACCGCGGGCTCCTCCTCGCGCAGGCCCAGCTCCTCGCGCACCGAGGCCTGCTCGGGCACGCAGATGCCTGCCTCCAGGATCTTGGCGCGCACGGTCAGGCCGTTGGCCTCGCACATCTCGGTGAAGCTCATGGGGCCGTCCAGCCGGCGGGTGAGCTTGGGGGCGCACACAAAGGTGCCCTTGCCCTGCTTTTTCTCCACCAGGCCCTGGCTGACCAGCTCGTCCACTGCGCGGCGCACGGTGATGCGGCTGACCTGATACTGCTCGGCCAGCTCCACCTCGGTGGGCAGGCGGCCTGTTTTGCTGAACACGCCCTTGGCGATGTCGTTCTGAAGCTGTTCCACGATCTGGGCGTACAAAGGCACGATGCTGTTATGATTCATATTGGTTTCCACGCCGACACCTCGCATATCATTCAATGCATAACGTTATTATCATATAAGACCAAAAGATACTATGACGTTTTGCATTGTATTGTATATATTATAGCATAAAGTGTGAAAATCTCAACTGCGTTATGATGGTTTTTGTGCAATTGTATTACATTACCGGAGAAAAGTACACATTTGGACAAATGGAAAAGCGGACGTCTGCCGCATCGGATCTGCAGACGTCCGCTTTTCGCTCGAAGGAAAGACACAAAGGGAGAAAATTTGGAGGATCTCACCTTGAAAAAGGAGGCTCAGTAATCGAATTTCCACATATAACGGCGGTAGCTCATGGGGTGCATCCGCACGTCTGCCATGGCAGTGATGAACTGCTTGGAGATGGGATGCATCATGGCGGCGTTGAAGTACTCGGCCACTTCCTCGTCCAGCTCACCCAGGCCCAGCTCGGCGGCATCGATGACCCAGTGGTGGCCGCCGAACTTGCTCAGGAAGCGCTCGGCACGCTCGTCCACCGGGCGGGTGCGGCCCACGCTCTTGAACAGCAGAATGGCCAGGTCCTTGTCGCAGGTCTCGAAGGCGCCGTGGAAATATTCGCCGGAGTGAATGGGCACGCAGTGCACGGTCTGCATCTCCTGGAAGAAACAGAAAGCATCCGCATAGCTGACCTCCCACGCCGCGCCGCTGCTCATCACGTTCCAGACGGCATCGTCCTTGTAGGTCACCGCGAACAGGGCCGCATCGGCCTTGACGGCCTCGTGGGCGCGCCCGTAGATCTCGGGCAGCTTCTCAAAGGCGGCCAGTGCCTTGTCGTAGGCGGCATAGTGGTCGTATTCCTTCAGCAGCCAGAAGGCTACCTTTAAGGCGGTGCCCTGGCTGTTGCAGTGGATGAGGGTGGGGTCGGTGTACCACTCGTCGGCGTGGTAATAGGTGATGTAGTAGTGGGCGGCCTGTGCAGTGAGGGAATCGGGGTAGCCGGTCAGGCCGATGGTGACGGCCCCTTTGGCGCGCGCGACCTTCAGGGCCTCCACGGTCTCGGCGGTGGCCTTGGTGGAGGTGCCGATGACCAGGGTGTTCTTATCGATGTTTTTGGGGGTGGCACAGACGAACTCGCTGGCATTGTAGCCCTGCACACGCAGCGAGCTCTCCTGATTCAGCAGATAGCGGGCGGGGTAGGAGGAGGCGTAGGAACCGCCGCAGGCCACGAAAACGACCTGTTTCAGGCCGCCATTGGCGTCCAGGTCGGCCTTTGCACGAGCCATGACCTCGTTGACTTCCTGCAAACCTTTGATCATTGTTGTACCCTTCCTTTCACGTCTCAGCGCAGGGCCGCAGTCGCCTGCTCGTCCACACTGTAGTTGATGCCGTCGGTGAGGATGACCACGCCATACTGCTCCTTCGCGGCCTGCAGCGAGACCTTGCCCTCCATCACGTCCCGCAGGACCTTTTCGGCGGGGCGTTTTTTCGGGTCGCCGTAGCCGCCTGCACCGGGGGTCACCACCCGGATCACGTCGCCCTTCTTCAGGGGCAGGCTGGTGGTCTTGTGGCCCATGCGGGTCACGCTGCCGTCCCCGGCGTCCACCCGGTAGAAGGCGCCGGAGCTGCCCTCGCAGCCGCCGGCCAGGCCCCAGGGGTGGAACTTGTGGCGGTCGCCCAGGCCGGTGTAGCGCACATCGTCCTGCAGGACCTCCAGCTCGCGCTCGATGCCCAGGCCGCCGCGCATCTCGCCGGCGCCGCCGGTATCGGTCTTCAGCTCATATTTGCGGGCGAGGATCTTGGTGAACTCCATCTCGGTGGCCTCGATGGGCATAGTGGAGGTGTTGGTCATGTTCACCTGAACGCCGGACAGACCATCCGCCCGGCGGGAGGCGCCGCCGCCGCCCGCGATGACCTCGTGGAAGATGAACACACTGTCGGTGCCGATGGCGCCGTCGCCGGCCAGGATGGTGGTGGTGCAGGCGCCGTTGCCCGCGGTGACCACCGCATCCGGGAACACCGGGGCCAGTGCGCCGAAGATGGCATCCGGAATGCGCTGCTGGCAGTCGATCTGTGCGCCGATGGGGCTGGGCTCGGTGGGGTTCACGATGCAGCCCTTCGGGGCGATGATCCTGATGGCCCGGTTGATGCCCTCGTTGGCGGGGATGTCGTCGCCCATCAGTGCCTTGACCGAGAAGAACACCGCGGCCTTGGTGCAGGGATAAGGCACGTTGATGGGAGCCTTGATCTGGGCGGCGGTACCGGTGAAGTCCACGGTCAGGTCATCGCCTGCGATGGTGACCTTCACCTTGATGGGCAGCGGATCGGGATATTTGTCACCGCAGCCGTCCACATAGTCGGTGAAGCTGTATTCGCCGTCGGGCAGGGTGGCCACCACGGCGCGCACCCGGCGCTCGGAGTAGGTGACCAGCTCGCTCATGCAGTCGATGAGCACATCCCCATAGCGGGCGTAAGCCTCCTGGATGCGCTGCACGCCGATCAGATTGGCGGACATCTGGGCGGTCAGGTCGCCCTCGCGCTCCTGGGGCACACGGGTGTTGTCCAGCAGAAGATCCATCACGCTGGGGAGGATGGCATCGTTCTCGCGGATGCGGATGACCGGGATGCGGATGCCCTCCTGGAACAGACTGTCCGCATCGCCGGAGGTGGAGCCGGGCACCTTGCCGCCGATGTCGGAGTGGTGGGCGATGTTGGCGATCCAGCCCACCAGCTTGCCGTCCACAAAGGAAGGCGCGGCGATGACGATGTCGGGCAGATGGTTGCCGCCGCCGTGATAGGGGTCGTTGGCGATGAACATATCGCCGGGCTTCACGTTCTCGCGGCCGAATTTTTCATAGATGTTGGGCACCACGCTCAGCATGCTGCCCAGCAGGGCGGCCAGGCTCTCCACCTGGGCCACGCTGTTGCCGTCCGGATCAATGACGGCGGTGCACACGTCGCGCCGCTCCTTCATGTTGGTGGAGTAAGCGCTGCGCACGATGATGCCGTAGGTCTCCTCGGCAATCGACATCAGAAGGTTGCGGACGACCTCGACCGTAACCGTATCGATCTTTCTTGCCATATCACTTCACCTCGTCCTTGATCTTCAGGTTGTGATAGCCGTCCACATGGATGGTCCAGCCGGCGGGCACCACCAGAGTGGTGTCCATCTGTTCGCAGATGCAGGGGCCGGGGATGGACTGGCCAGGCACAAACTCCTCGCGCCGGTAGACCGGGGCCTCCACATACTCCGTGCAGCCCTGGAACAGCACCCGGCGGGTCTCGATGGGGGCGGGGATGGGGGCTTCGGGCCGCAGGGCCTCGGGCTGCAGGTCGGGCTTGTCGATGACACCCACCGCAGACACGCGGTAGCTGACGAACTGGACCACAGCGCTCTCCTTGCAGTAGCCGTAGCTGCGCTTGTGCTCCGCGTGGAAATCCGCCACAGCCTGTGCGAGGGTCTCGGCGGTCATCTCGCCGGCGGGCACGGGGATGCAGATCTCGAAGTTCTGGCGCTGGTAGCGCATATCCACAAAATACTCAAAGTAGCGGCGCTCGGCGGGAACGCCCTCCTTGTCCAGCAGGGCGGTGCCCTGTTCCACCATGTTGTGGAACTGCTCGTTGATGGCCGCCAGGTTGCCGGCCTCGCCGTTCATCACCTTGGTGCGGCTCAGGTCGAACTTGGTGTCGGCCAAAAGCAGGCCCAGGCTGCACAGGGTGCCGGGGTGCGGGGGAATGAGCACCTCGCGCATTCCCAGCTCCTTGGCCACCTCGCAGGCGTGCAGGGGGCCAGCACCGCCGAAGGCCATCAGGCTGAACTCGCGCACGTCGTAGCCCTTCTCCACCGATACGCTGCGAATGGCGCGCACCATGTTGGAATTGACCACCGTGATGATGCCGTTGGCGGCCCGGTCCAGATCCAGATCGGACTTGGCGCAGATCTTCTCGCGGATGGCCTGGCGGGCCAGCTCGATGTCCACATCCATGCGGCCGCCCAGGATCTTCTGCTGGTTCAGCTTGCCCAGCACGATGTTGGCATCGGTGACACAGGGGTTCTCGCCGCCGCGCATATAGCAGGCGGGGCCGGGGGTGGCGCCGGCACTCTGGGGGCCGACCTTCAGGGCGCCGCCGTCGTCGATGCGGGCGATGGAGCCGCCGCCGGCGCCGATGGTGATGATGTTGATCATGGGGATACGGGCGGGATAGCCCTCCACCGTGCGCTCGTTGGACACCTGGGGCGTGTAATGCTCGATCAGGGAGATGTCTGCGCTGGTGCCGCCCATGTCAAAGGTGATGATCTTGTCGGCCTCGCACTGGCGGCCGATGTAGGCGGCGGCAATGACACCGGCGGAAGGACCGGACCGCGCCGTCTTGATGGGGCAGTCGATGGTCTCCTTGATGGAGATGATGGAGCCGTTGGACTGGGTGACGTAGGGCTCCACCCCGATGCCAATGGCCTCGATGGAGTGCCGGAAGTTGTTCACATACCGCTCCATCACAGGGCCCAGATAGCTGTTCATCACAGTGGTGGACATACGGCTGAACTCCCGGAATTCGGGGGCCAGCCGGCTGGAGAGGGTCACATAAGCCTCGGGGAATTCTTCGGCGATGATCTCGCCGATGCGCTCCTCGTGGGCCGGATTGATGAAGCTGAACAGGGTGCACACCGCGATGGCGGCCACGCCCTGCGCTTTCAGGTAGCGCACCACCTGGCGGGTCTCCTCTTCATCCAGCGGGGTCTCGATGCTGCCGTCGTAGCGGATGCGCTCGGTGACGGTGCAGTTCAGGCCCGGCGGGACCAGAGGGTAGGGCTTCTGCGCCTGTAGGTCGTACAGGCTGGGGCGGCGCTGAGTGCCGATCTCCATCAGGTCCTTAAAACCCTTGGTGGTGATGAGGCCGAGCCGCACGCCCTTCTTCTCGATGAGTGCATTGGTGCCGACGGTGGTGCCGTGGGCCAGGTAGCTGACCGTTTCGGGGCCGGCCTGCTTGATGGCCAGCACGTCCTGCACGCCTTTCACGATGGCGCGGGAGGGGTCAGCGGGGGTGGAGCTGTCTTTATAGTTGAACAGTTCGCCTGTTTCCTGATTGAACACAGAGAAGTCCGTGAAGGTACCTCCCACGTCAACGCCGATCATATAAGCCATACAAATTCACCTCGTTTGCGATCGTTGGTAAAACTGGCGCTCCGGCAGGCGGCCGACCCGCCGGAAAATGCGGTATATCAGATATGCCTATCCGCTCGCATATCGTCATATAACATCATATACCGTTTGAGATTAATATAACGGGAGAAAAACCGATTGTCAAGACCTGCCGCGAAAAAAATCGCAATTTTTTCGAACACGGGCGGGCAGGCGGCTTCTCCTGTGTAAAAGTCACGAACAAAAGCTGATTTCTGGCCGGTCTGGATGCATTTTCAGCGCCGCTGCAGCAGGCCGTGCTCCTCCAGCCAGGCCACGCTCTGTCGGTCAGCGGCGCGTGGGTCGGCCCGGTAGCGGGCATCGTTGAACTCAAAGCTGTACAGGCCGGTATAACCATTGGCCTCGATGCGGGCCAGGTAGTCTGTAATGGGCAGGTCGCCGTCCCCCAGCGCGATGTGGATGCCCGGATGGGAGTCGTGCAGATGGACATGGCCCAGCAGGGGGCCGTGGGCCAGATAGCGGTCCAGTTCCTGCCCCATATACACCATCTGTCCCACATCCAGGATGGGGCGGGTGCTGCCGGGCGGCAGCAGGGCCAGCATCTCCCGCTGCTGTTCAGGGGTGTTCAGCAGATTGGAGGAGAGCGGGGTCAGTGTCTCCAGCAGAAGTACCACGCCACGCTGCTGCGCGTACCGGGCCAGGTGCCCCAGGCTCTCGGCGGCCCGCTGCCACGCAGGGGCGGTCGGCCGGTCAAAATAACCGCAGCCGGCGGTGACCAGCACATGGGGGCAGCTCAGCGCCGCCGCCGCATCGATGGCCCGCTCGAAGTTGCGCAGGCTGTAGCTGCGCAGCGGCTCTTCCTCGGCCGCCAGATTCACCGGATAGGTGCACTGCTCGGGGGTGATGCAGCATACCCGCAGACCACGCCCGGCCAAAAGGCTTCGCACCCGGTCCAAATCATCCGCTGTGAGGAAGTCCAGGCAGAACTGGGGCGCAGCCGCCCACAGCTCCACGTTGGGGATGCCCAGCTCCGCCGCCGTGTCCAGAAAGTACTCCAGCGGCCAGCGCAGATAGTGGTAGCTGCCCAGCGACAGCCGTTCTCTTGCAATGGGGGTCATGGCATCAGATCCCTTCGTAGAAGCGCCGGCGCAAGGCCTCCGGCACCGGGGTGCCGCAGTCAAATGCGCCGTGCACCAGGCAGTTTTTGGCGCTGAATGCGGCGGCCGCTTTCAGTGCCACGGGCAGGGCGCGGGCGCGGAAGCCTGCGTCCGCAAGGGTCATGTTTTCGTTCTTCATCTGCTCCAGCAGGGTCACCAGCATGGCGGTGGCAAAGCTGTCGCCGGCGCCCATGGTGTCCACCGGCTTCACCAGATCGGGAAGCTGGCGGTAGAAGCGCTCGCCGTCGAACACGGTGGCGCCTTTGCTGCCCCGGGTGGCGGTCACCACCCAGCAGCCCTTCCCGTGCAGACGGCGGCACAGGGCGGCGGTATCCTCCTCGTTCAGGTCGCTGCAGGACAGGAACGCAAAGTCAATGTAGGGGCACACCCGCTCCACCCGGTCCTCCTCGTTCCAGCGGAAGGAGAAGTCGTAGCTGACCAATGCGGGCAGGTCGTGCAGGGCGGGCAGGAGCCCGTCGGTAAATCCGTTGTTGGTGGTGTGGATCAGGTCGAAGCCGGCCGCATAGGCCAGATCCCCCTCATCCAGATAGATGGGGTACTGCTGCAGTACGCCGCCGCGGTTGCTGCCCTTGAACACCCGGTCGCCCTCCACGAGGGTCACCCGGGCAAAGCCATTTTCGCCCTCATAGCTGCGGCAATGGCTGCGGCCCACGCTTTTGGCATCCAGTGTGGCTTGGTTGTGGGCAGCTACGGCATCCTGCCCGAACACGCCCATGTAGTCGGCCTGTGCGCCCAGGCTGGCGGCATACACCGCAAAATTCAGCGCCTGGCCGCCCGGGTACATCACCCCGGTGTGCAGATACACATCGCACACATTGTCGCCAAGGCCCAATACTTTCACCATAATGCATCCCTCTCAAAAAAGAAGGACGCTGCCGGACAGTCCCTCTCTGCCAGGTCCCCCTGACATGTGCGGGCCCTGTGCGGCAGCGTCCGTATCACACGATCAATTTACAGGTTGGGCAGATGCCCTCGGTCATTTGAAACGCTCGCGGGCCGATCAGCCGTTGAACTCGCGGGTCAGGTCATACAGGTTGGGGGTGTTGAAGAAGCCCTCGGCCTGCAGCTCGGCGCCCAGAGGAGCGGCGGCATCGATGAAGGCCTGACGGTCGATCTCACAGAAGGTGACACCGCCCTCGGTGATCAGCCACTCCTTGTCCTCTTCCCACTGGCCCAGAGTACGCTCGGTGTGCTTGGCAGCGACCTCAGCGGCGCACTCCTCGATGACCTTCTGATCCTCGGCGGACAGGCTGTTCCAGAAGGTGGTGGAGAAGCAGATCTGCTCGACGGGGTAGGCGTAATCAACGTCGGCCACATACTTGGCGGACTCGTACAGACCGGCAGAGCGGTAGCTGTCCTTGGAGCACTCGCCGCCGTCCACGACACCCTGCATCAGGGCGAAGGGATACTCGGACCAGGACACGACAACGGGGGTGGCGCCCATGGCACGGGCGTTCTTCTCAAAGATGGGCAGGTTGGGGATGCGGTACTTCATGCCGACCATGTCGGAGGGGTCGTTCAGCTCGCGGTTGGCAAAGAAGATGCGGGGGTTCTTCTGGTACTCAAAGTTGACCACATGGATGCCCTGGTTGTCCAGGTTCTCCCAGATGGGATCGGCCAGATCGCTCTTCAGGTAGGCGACCATGGCGTCAAAGCTGTCAAACGCGAAGGCCATGGACAGGATGTTCAGGTCGGCCTCGTAGGTAGCCAGGGTGTCCAGAGCGCACATCATGCCCTCCTGCAGACCCACCTGCAGGTTCTCCAGCATGGTGGTCTCGTTGCCCAGCTGCTCAGCGGGGTAGAACTCGAAGTAGTAGCGGTCACCGATGCGCTCGTTGACCAGATCGCAGAACTCCTGGCAGGAGATGGGGGCGGGCTCGCCGATGGCGCCGGAGTTGCCGAACTTGACGACCGTGGCGGCAGCGGGAGCGGGCTCGGAGGCGGCCTCAGAAGAGGCAGCCTCGGATGCGGGTGCGGAGCTGGCGGCACCGCCGCCGCAGCCGACCAGCAGGCTCAGACACATGACCAGAGCCAGAGCGAGAGCAAGAAGCTTTTTCATTGATTGTTCCTCCTTGTGTTTTGATGGTCTATCTTACCGCGCTTACAGGGCACGGCAGGTACAGAGGGATCAGATGGAGCCCAGCAGGCGGGGCAGACCCATGGTGAAGGGCTCCCAGAAGGTGATCAGCAGCAGGGTGCCGACCAGCGGGATCATAAATTGGACGGTGTACTTGACGGCGTCCTCGAATTTGTTTCCGGTGGCCTTGCAGGTGACGAACAGGGCAGGGGCCATGGGAGGGGTGATCAGGCCGATGGTGACGTTGAACACAGCCATGACGCCCATCTGGACATAGTCCATACCCAGGCCGGTGGCCAGGCTCATCAGCAGGGGAGCCACCATGATGAGGATCTGCATGGAGCCGATGAAGCAGCCCAGGAACAGCAGCATCAGGTTGAGCAGCAGCAGGATGACGATCTTGTTGCCCAGACCCAGCAGGACGCTGGTCATCCAGCCGATCAGGCCGCTGATGACGATGATCCAGTTGAAGATCAGGCCGGTGGCGCACAGGCACATGGCCATGCCGGCGCTGATGATGGTGGAGCGCAGAGTGCGGGTCAGGCTGGCCCAGGTGAACTTGCGGGTCACGACGGCGGCCAGCACACAATAGGCAGCGGCCACCACCGAGCACTCGGTGGGGGTGAACACGCCGCTCATAACGCCGCCGATCAGGATGGCGGGGCCACCCAGAGCGGGCCGTGCACGGACGGTGTGGTCGATGCGCTCGGCCCAGGATGCCTTGGGGGCGCGGGGCGCTTTGATGCCCTGCAGCTTGATGGAGAAGTAGATCCAGACCATCATCATGAGGCCCATGAACACGCCGGGCACCATGCCCGCCTGGAACATGGCCAGGGTGGAGGTCTGGCTCAGGAAGGCCCAGACCACGAAGTTGATGGAGGGCGGGATGATGGGGCCGATGGTGCAGGATGCGGCGGAGCAGGCCACCGAGAAGGCGGAGTCATAGCCGGCCTTCTCCATGGAGCGGACCTCCAGCGCGCCGATGCCGCCGGCGTCGGCCAGGGCGGAGCCGGACATGCCGGCAAAGACCATGGAATCCAGGATGTTGGCGTGGGCCAGGCCGCCGGTGAAGTGGCCGACCCATTTTTCAAACATTTCAAATAGTCCGTCTGACAAGCCTGTCTCGGACATGTACGAGCCTACGAACAGGAACGCCGGGAGCGCCAGCATATTGAAATCGGCCAGAGAGTTGGCGGTGCGCTGGGCGAACATGACGAAGGACTGGTTGTTGATGATGACGAACTCGAAGGCCGAGGCCAGCATCGCGTAGGATACAGGGACCTGAAGCAGGATCAGGACCACGAAGGTGCCGAAATACAGCAGCAGATACGGATCGATGTTAGTCAACGACAGAACCCCCTTCCTGAATGACGGGTGCGCAGATGCTCTCGTCGCCGGTCACGGCGAAGGCAATGGTCTTGTACAGGCACATCACCAGCATGATGATGTTCATCACCAGCACCGGCAGCGCGTAGTACCAGCCCTTGCTGAAGGGCAGGCCGCCCACGGGAGGCATTTTCTTCTGCATCTGGAACAGCTCCCAGCTTGCGGGAATGTAGACCCAGGTGATCACCAGAATGATCACGTTGGTGACATTGAACATGATGCGGCGGAACCAGGCGGGCATCTTCTTCATCAGGAACTCCAGCACCGCGTGCTCGTTTTCCCAATAGACCACGCACCAGGCCAGGCACATGGACCAGATCATCAGGCCGGTGACCGCCTCATCGATGCCATAGATGGGATTGCTGAAGACAAAGCGCATGACGACCTGGAAAAACAGCAGCGCCATAAAGACAAAGATCACATAGCCTGTGAAGGTCTTCATCAGGTCGTTGGCCTTGTCCATCACTTTGCCGACGGAACGGATCGCTTGTTTCATACAATGTTTTTGTATGCCGCGGAAATCGCGGACCATACGCTCCTTTCTTTGCTGTGATCTGCCCTCTATCGGAAAGGGGGCGGGCAGGCCCCTTTCCCTGAGCGGTCGATTCGTGCCATTCCACGGCTGGCCGGCCGGGGAACTGTTTGAACAGCGGGTTGCTCAAGGCCACTGGTCATCGCGGATAGTAACCAAACGTCATATATGGTTATAATATATTAGTACCAAAATTCTTGAAACAATGCAAGGGGTTTTTCTCTTTTTTACCTCATTTCGGCACAAATCGGCTTGTTGCACAAGGCGGGGGCCGAAATTTCTCTGTTTTGCGAAAATACGTTATCAGCTTGCGGTGGGGCCATCGGGAGAGAACAGCACCGGGCCGCAGGCGGCCAGCAGCCCGCAGTTGGCCAGGCTGGTGAGCAGACTCATCAAAACCAGCGAATCCACGCCGAAGCGGTCGCACAGCCAGCCGCCCAAAAGGTTGGCCAGGATGGTGCCGGTCACACTGCTGACGGTGAGGCCCATGGAGATGCAGAAGCTGCGGATGCGCCGGTCTGCGGTGCGGGTGAAGCACTCCACACTGGCGGCAAAGTACAGTGCAAAGCTGACCGACTGGAGTGCCTGCCCCAGATACAGCGGCCACAGCCCGGGCAGCGCGAAGACGAGCAAGGGCCGCAGCACGTCGGTGAGCAGGGCGGCGGTCAGGAAGGTGCGCAGCGGCAGCCGGTCGCCCCGGGGAACGGCTGCAAGGGCCATCAGGGTGAGAAACTCCACCGCCGCGCCCACGGCGCACACATTGCCGAAGGTCCCGGCATCGCCGCCCCGCGCCGCGGAGATCAGCGACAGATAGCTGCCCACCGGCCGGTGGCTGAGCCAGTACACGGTGCACAGCAGCAGGCACAGCATATAGCGGCGGCTGCCGGCGGCCACCCGGAAGGACCCGGCCAGCGAGAGCTGGCGCTCCCCGGGGCGGGCGGCCTCCCGGCGGCGGTTGCCCAGCTCGATCCTGGGCAGCAAGGCCAGGAAGGGCAGCACCATCAGGAACAGTGCCGCCTGCACCAGAAAATAGGTGTCCCAGCCAAAGCGGCGGAAGTAATGGCCTGCCAGCACCGAGGTGAGGGCAAAGCCGATGGAGCCGCCCGCCCGGATGCGGCTGTATACCAGCCCCGGGTCCAGCTCCAGGCTGCAGTTCACCCAGGCATCCATGAGCTGGCTGAAGGGGTAGGCCAGCCCTGCCGTCAGGATCAGTGCGGGCAGGCAGAGCTCCGGGCGGTGGGCAAAGCGGGTGCAGAACACACACAGCCCCAGAATGGCGGCGGTGCACAGGGCCAGGTACCGCCGGGTGGACAGGAACGTGTCGGTGAGGTAGCCGCCCACCGGCTCCATCAGCAGGTTGGCCAGCAGGGTGATGCTGGTGATGACCCCGCACAGGGTGGCGCTGTAGCCCTGCTCGGTCAGATAGAGGACGATGTAGCTGGAAAAGACACAGTAGCCGCTGTAATAAAAGAAGTAAGCGCCCAGGAAGGGCCCGCTGTACCGCGGCCTTCGTTTGGTCTGCAGGTCATCCACGGCGGCACACCTCCTCTCACTGCTCCAGCAGGCTCAGGGGGATGCGTGCAAAGGCCAGTGCCCGGTTGAAGATGCAGTTGCCGCCGGTCCAGCCCTGCTCGTAGAAGCAGTACAGGGTGCTGCCGTTGGGGCTCTGGGCCAGGTCGGAGGCGCCAGCCTCCCGCTCCAGCGCAAGCCCTGCCGACCAGGAGGCGCCGTCGTCTTCGCTGAGCCGCACCGTCAGGTTCTGCCGGGCATCCAGGCTCCAGCGGACAGGTTCGCCCTGTCGCTGCCGCTCCAGCGCGGGTTCGTCACCGTAGGCGCAGTTCACAAAGGCCATGCGGCCGTCCTTCAGGGTCAGCAGTGCGCCCGCACACACCGGGTCGGGCAGGGTCTGGTTCAGGTAGGCGATGCCCCAGCGCTCCGGCCCGCCCTGGCAGAAGGCCCGCCGCCGCACGCCGGGGATCTCATGGCGCATGGTGGCCAGCAGCCGGCCGTCGCTCTTCTCGGCTACCGATGCCTCGGTGGGGTCGCCCACCCCGTTGCCTGCCGGCACCACATTGCTGCACTGCCAGCTTGCACCCCGGTCGGTGCTGTACAGGCAGGCGAAGCAGGCGGGCAGGTGGGCGTTTTCGCCCCGGCTCAGCCACAGGGGCACCACCAGTGTGCCGTCGCGCATGCACAGCCCGTGCCCCGGAGCGATGGCCCACAGGGTCAAGGGCCACTGGCTGCGAAAGCCATCCACGGTGTCGGTCAGCTCACGGGCGGGGCCGAAGCTGCGCCCATTGTCGTCACTCATCTGCATGAACAGGCGGGTGTAGTCCTGGCACCAGAACAGCCATACAAGGCCGTCCGGGCCGGCCAGCAGCATGGGGTTGTGGAGCAGCTCGCCCTGCTCGGGGCGCACAAGCACCACCCGTCCGCCGAAGGTATGCCCGCCGTCCACGCTGCGGCGCATCAGCAGGGTGCGGCTCCCGTCGGCGCTGCGGCCCTCGTAGCACACCAGCACATCGCCCTGCGCGGTGGTCACCACGCCCGGCACCCGGTAGGAGTCGAAGGGGCCGCGCCCGTTCACCTCCACCTGTGTTGTCTGGATCTGTTTCATATCGTGTTCCCTCCCTCGAGGTGTTTCTTATTAGTGTTCCTCAAAACGGCAGTCGAACCGCTCCACATACTTGTCCATGCCGGATGCGGAGTACAGCACCATGGTGCAGCAGCTTCCGAGATCGCCGGTGCGCACCACCGCCCTGGCGCGGGGCATCAGTGCGGTCAGCTCAGCCTTGCCGATGGTGCCGCCGGGAAGCTGGGGCACCAGCGCGCGGATGGCCTGCTGCATCTGCGGGTTGTACTGGGGCATCAGGTCGAACACCTCATACCGCTCGGCCACCAGGTCGCTGAGCACCGCCCGAAGGGTCTGCAGCAGGGTGGGTACGCCCCGCATCAGCGACAGGTCGATGACCCGGCAGCCGGCAGGAATGGGCATGTTTGCATCGCACAGTACAATGGCATCGCCGTGGCGCGCCTCGGCCAGTGCGTGGCACAGGCCGGCGTTGATGACAGTCTGCTTGATCACCTTGACTACCTCCGTTTTGTATGAATATGTTATATAACGTTATTTCCTTATGAGTAGTATACGTTCCCATGGGGAGAAAGTCAACGGGCGTTTCGATGGAAACGGGGAAATGAGGGCGAAAGGGCGCGCCGGCTGGGCTGCAAAAGAGGCTTCGGCCGTTGCGGCTTCGGGAAAGTTGTGGTATGATAAAGCTGTTAGCAGAAACTAACTGCAAGTTTCCGCGCTTGCAGCATTGGAAAGGAAGATACCGCATGACCGATCTGATCATCGCCGCCGTGCTGGTGCTGGTGGTGGCACTGGCACTGGTGCGCGCCAAGAAGCACTTCAAGGGCGGCGGCTGCTGCGGCAGCGGCAGCACCACCATCCGGGACAAAAAGACCCTGGATGCCCCTGCGCTGGGCGAAAAGACCCTGCAGGTGGAGGGGATGCAGTGTGAAAACTGCGCCATCCGGGTGGAGAATGCTCTCAACCGGCTGGACGGGGTGCTCTGCAAGGTGGACCTGCGCAAAAAAACGGCCACTGTGACCTACAGCGCCCCGGTGGAGGATGCACTGCTGAAGACCACGGTGGAGAAGCTGGGCTACCAGGTCACCGGGATCCGGTAACGTCGCACACAAAACAAGAACGCCCCCGCAGTGCTGCGGGGGCGTTCTTTTGTCCCATCGGGTGGGGTGTTGCAGAAACTCTCTGATTTTGCAAAATTTGCACCAATCTTGCTGCAAGTTGTGTTAAAATGATGAAGGCGAAATGCCACAGGAAAGGAGGTGCCGCTTATGCTGCGGATCGCGATCTGCGAGGATGAAGCTGCTCAGCGGCAGCAGGTCAGCGGGCTGGTGAACGATTATCTCAGCACCCGGGGGATCGCCGCACGGATGCGGCTGTTTGACAGAGGCCAGGCCCTTGTGGATGCCGTGGCCGGGGAGGGGCCCTTTGACCTGTACATTCTGGACATCGTGATGCCGGAGATGAGCGGCATCGAGCTGGGGCGCGCCCTGCGGGGCAGCGACCAGAACGGGCTGGTGGTCTACCTGACCAGCTCGCCGGATTTTGCACTGGAAAGCTACCAGGTGCGGGCGTTCCACTACCTGCTCAAGCCGGTGCGGCAGCAGGAGCTGTTTGCTATGCTGGACGAGGCCGTGGGCCGGCTGCACCGCAGCATTGAGGCCAGCCTGCAGGTGCGCACCCGGGGCAGCACCGTGCGCATCCGCTTCGACGACCTGCTCTATGCGGAGCTGCAGGGGCGCATTGCCCGCTACAACCTGCGGGACGGCAGCTTTGTGGAGAGCATGACACTGAGCGGTTCCTTCCGCGAGGCCGTTGCGCCGCTGCTGCAGGATGAACGGTTCGTCCTCTGCGGGGCCAGCTTTCTGGTGAACCTGTATCACATCGAGATGGTGGACCGGGCTGGGATGCGGCTGGCCGGCGGGCGCTATGTGGCGCTGCCCAAGGCATCCTGTTCGGCGCTGCGCGCTGCCTGGTCGGACTACTGGCTGGAAGGAGGGGGCAAGGCATGATCACCCTGCGGGAGATCTCCATCGTCTGGTCGCTGCTTCATGTGCTGATCATCTTTGGGACCCTGTTCGAATCCCGCTATTCCCGCAAAAAGACCGCCCTGCTGACTGCGGTCTTTATGGGGCCGCTGGCGGTGTACAACAGCTGGTTTTTCATCCGCTTCGGTCCCGAGCTGGCGGGGCAGGCGCTGCTTCTGAACTGCGCGATCCCCAGCGTTCTGTTCTTTTACATTCTGGCAAAGCACCGGGACGGCCGCTTTCTGTTTACTTTCTGTCTGGTGGACACGGTGTCGCTGGAGATCGTCTATGTCACCGGCCTGCTGGACTTTTTCCTCAGCAACGAAACCCATCTGGTCATGTTTGTGCTGCGGCTGGCGGCCTTCCCACTGCTGGAGTGGGTGGTCCTTCGGAAACTGCGCACCCACTACCGGTGGATGCAGGCCGACCTGGAAAAGGGCTGGGGCGGGCTGGCGCTGGTCACGGTGCTGTTCTATCTGCTGCTGTGGGTGATCTACAGCTACCCATCGAGCGTTACCGAGCGGCTGGAGTACCTGCCCGAGGTGGTGCTGGTACTGCTCCTGCTGCCCATGGTCTATGTCTGTCTGTTTGCAATACTTGGCTATCAGGAGAAGCTGTATAAGGCGCGCACCGACCATCAGCTTCTCGAGGTGCGCGCGGCCATGATGCAGCAGCGGGTGGAGCAGACCACCCAGGCGGAGCAGAGCCTCGCCATTCAGCGGCACGACCTGCGCCACCGCTTCCAGACACTGGGGGCCATGCTGGAGCAGGGCGAGCTGCAGGCTGCCCGGGAATACATCGCCTCCGCAGAAGAGACCCTGCAGGAAACGGCGGTGCGCCGCTGGTGCCTGAACCCGGTGCTGGATGCGGTGTTCGGCTCTTATTTCCGGCAGGCGGAAAAGGAGGGCATCCGCATCGAGGCGGAGATCGACCTGCCCGAGGAGATGCAGGTGGATGTAGTGGAGCTGTCCACCGTGTTCGCCAACGCGCTGGAAAACGCCATCCATGCGGTGCGCAGCCTGCCCGAGGACAAGCGGGTCATCCGCTGCCGGTGCCTCCGCCGCCCGCAGCTCATGTTCCGGGTGTCCAACCCCTGTGCCGGGCCGGTGCGCTTTGATGAGGACGGCCTGCCCCTGGGCGCAGGCGGCAGGCCGGGCATCGGCTCCCGCTCCATCGCGGCCTACTGCGACAAATATGGCGCTTACTGCGACTACCGGGCTGAGAACGGCTGGTTCTGCATCCAGATCGTACAGCCCTGATGCCTGCATAAAAAACACGCAGCCCCGGAGAACGGCAGTTCTCCGGGGCTGTGCTGCGTTTATGGAAGGGTGTCAGGGCCCTGGGGGAAGGTCCGCTCCAGCAGCCGTAAAAGTTCCGTGTAGTGCAGGAAAACGGGATCGCCCCATGGATCCAGCACCAGACCGGCGCAGTCTTGCAGATCGCAGACCGCGCGAAAGTATTCCGCCATGGGGTAGGAGCGCATGGCGGCGCCGGAGCCTTTGCGCAGTTCTGCCTCGTCGGTAAAGGCGGCCACACAGATGAGATGGTTCGGGATCTGTGTCCATTTGAAGCAGAACTCCGCGGTGTTTTCTGGCTGTTCCACCGGCACAAGCAGGCGCCCGCCCTCCCGCATCCGCCGGGACAGGGCATCGAACAGCCCGGCCACATTCTCCTCGCCGGGCCCGGCACAGGCGAGGATGGCCGCGGTGATGCGCTCGCTGTCGTTCAGAGCGTGGTCCCCGGTCATTGGCGTCCCCTCCTCTTGTGATCCTCGTCGATGCGCGCCTTCCAGTCGCCGGACAGAGGGGCGGCGCAGGTGCGCACCTGACGGACCGCCTCGCTGAGGACCTCGTAATTCAGCGCAGTGCCCTCGGCGTCACACTCATAGGTGGCGGCGCGGTCGGCCCCGATGCCAAAGCGCCGGGCAACCGCCACCGCATCCATGTTGGCGCCGAGGAACAGGAACTCCCAGCCGAAGCGGGCCTTCTGCCGCTCTACCATCTCCCGCACCAGGTC
>JAFUQL010000267.1 GCA_017472375.1 Oscillospiraceae bacterium
ATCTGCAGCCTGAGCGACGCCATCTGGGAAGTCCCCGAGACGGCGTTTCTCGAAACCGAGTCTGCCCGCCTGCAGTGCGAGACCCTGAAGGCTCTCGGATTTCAGGTGGAGCAGAACCTGGCCGGCATCCCCACCGCCTTTTCCGGTCGCTGGGGCAACGGCAAGCCTGTGATCGGCATCCTCGGCGAGTTCGACGCTCTGTCCGGTCTGAGCCAGAAGGCCAATGTGGCGGTCAAGGATCCCCTCATCCCCGGCGGCAACGGCCACGGCTGCGGCCACAACCTGCTGGGCGCGGGTTCCATCGCCGCCGCCTACGGCATCAAGTCCTATCTGGAGTCCATTGGCGCTTCCGGCACCGTGATCTATTTCGGCTGCCCCGCCGAGGAGGGCGGTTCCGGCAAGGCGTTCATGGCCCGCGACGGCGTGTTCGATGAGCTGGACTTCGCCCTGAGCTGGCACCCCATGGACTACAACGCCGCCTGGTACGAGAGCACCCTGGCCAACATTCAGGCCAGCTACAAGTTCACCGGCATCAGCTCCCACGCCGCCGCCTCCCCCCATCTGGGCCGCAGCGCGCTGGATGCCGTGGAGCTGATGAACGTGGGCGTGCAGTTCCTGCGCGAGCACATCATCCCGGAAGCCCGCGTCCACTACGCCATCACCGACACCGGCGGCTTCTCCCCCAACGTGGTCCAGCCCAAGGCGGAAGTGCTGTATCTGATCCGCGCTCCCAGGAATCCTCAGGTGCAGGAGATCTACGAGCGGGTCAACGACATCGCCCGGGGCGCTGCCCTCATGACCGGGACCAAGGTGGAGATCCAATTCATCAAATCCTGTTCCAACTTCGTCATGAACGACGTCATCGCGGATGCGATCCAGAGCAATCTGGAGGAGATCGATTGCCCCACCCTCACGGAGGAGGAACTGAGCTTCGCTCAGGCGCTCCGGGACAGTCTGGAGAAGCCCTCCAACCCGGTCGATGGTCTGGCGCCCAAGCTGCCCCCCGACAAGGCAAGCTGGCTGCGTAGCCAGCCCATTGAGCCCATCGCGAACTTTGTGGTCCCCCGCATCCACGGGGAAAACGCCCTGCCCGGCTCCTCGGACGTGGGCGACGTAAGCTGGGTGTGCCCCACCGGTCAGGTGGTGACTGCGACCTGGCCCGCCGGCACCCCCGCACACTCCTGGCAGGCTGTGGCCGCAGGCAAGAGCGGCTTTGCGCACAAAGCCATGCTGTACGCCGGCAAGGTCCTCGCCTGCGCCGCCATCGACCTGATGGAGCAGCCCCGGCTGCTGGAGCAGGCCAAGGAAGAACACGCGACCCGCCTGAACCACAAGCCGTTTGTCTCCCCCATTCCCAAGGACATCGTTCCTGCTGCCATCGGGATGAAGAAGTAACACAGGCATGCGGCCGGCCCCGCGGAGCCCGATACCGATGGACCCGGCCGCACCCCTTCATTCGCAGAAACGTCCGATGTTTGCTGCGATGAGTGCTGTTTCTCAACTCTGACATTCTCTTTTCTCACACGCAGAACCTAAACTTTCTTTCATGCCAAAAGGAGCCGCCTTTCTCACACGGGCGGCTCCTTTTGGCGTCTGTGCGCCGCGGGGCGGGCAGATGCCCCTGCAAAAGAGACCCACAGCCGTTGCAAATGGCCGCGAATCATGGTACAGTGGAGGGACGACCGTACCCGCCTGTTTTTGAAAGGACCCCACCCATGCACATCCAACTGAGCGACCACTTCACCTTCGGCAAGCTGCTTCGCTTTACCCTGCCCTCCATCGCCATGATGATCTTCACCTCCATCTACAGCGTGGTGGACGGGCTGTTCGTGTCCAACTTTGTGGGCAAGACCCCCTTTGCGGCGCTGAACCTCATCTACCCGGCGCTGGGCGCACTGAGCGCCATCGGCTTCATGCTGGGCACCGGCGGCAGTGCCATGGTGGCCAAGACCCTGGGTGAGGGCGACCGCCCCCGGGCAAACCGGTACTTTTCTTTATATGTATACGCTCTGCTGGCGGTGGGCACCGTGGCGGCAGTACTGGGCTTTGTGTTCATGCGTCCCATCGCGGTGCTACTGGGCGCGGACGCCAGCCTTCTGGAGCACTGTGTGGTGTACGGGCGCATCAATCTGGTGGCCATGCCCTTCTTCATGCTGCAGGTGTCCTTCCAGAGCTTCTTCGTCACCGCCGAGAAGCCCAATCTGGGCTTTGGCATGACGGTGGCCGCAGGTCTGACCAACATCCTGCTGGACGCGCTGTTCGTGGCGGTGTTCCAGTGGGGGCTGGCGGGCGCCGCATGGGCCACGGCCATCAGCCAGATGGTGGGCGGCATCGTGCCGCTGGTGTACTTTGCCCGGCCCAATTCCAGCCTGCTGCGGCTGGGGCGCACCCGGGTGGAGCGCCGCCCGCTGGTCATCGCCTGTCTGAACGGCTCCTCGGAGATGACCACCAACCTGTCCGGCTCGCTGGTGTCCATGCTGTACAACGCCCGGCTGATGGCCATGGCCGGCCAGAACGGCGTGGCGGCCTATGGCGTCATCATGTACGTCAACTTTGTGTTCATCGCCCTGTTCCTGGGGTACTCCATCGGCGTGGCTCCGGTGGTGGGCTTCAACTACGGTGCCGGTGACCGCGCCGAGCTGAAGAACCTGCTGCGCAAAAGTCTGGTGGTCGTGCTGATCACCAGCGTCGGACTGACCGCCCTGTCCCTGCTGACCGCCACCCCACTGAGCCGCATCGTCGTGGGCTACGACCC
>JAFUQL010000268.1 GCA_017472375.1 Oscillospiraceae bacterium
CAAGAAGACCGTGAAGGCCGAGGACGGCGAGGAAGCTCCCAAGAAGACCACCCGCAAGAAGGCTGTGAAGGCCGAGGACGGTGAGGAGGCTCCCAAGAAGACCACCACCCGCAAGCGCACCACCAAGAAGGCTGAGGAGGCCGCTCCCGCCGCCGAGGAGAAGACCGAGGCCTGAGACCGGCTGAAGAAGCCCGCCCTGCCGCATGGCAACCGCAGGGCATGGCCGCTGTGAGCGGCTGAACCAATGAGAGGACGCACCGGAGCGGCGCAGGAAAGGCCTGTGCCATGCCGGTGCGTTTTTGTTTGGAACATGGTACACTATGAAAAAGGCTCGGGGAAAAGGGGAGAGGATCGATGAAACAGGCGGTGATGCTGGTCAGCGTGGGGGAAGGCCCCGGGCTTCGGAGGTTAACGGATGTGCTGGCAGATTCCCTGCCGGATGTACCGGTGCGGCGTGTCCGGCTCGGCAGCAGTACGGCTGACGGGGCTGCGGAGCTGCGGCAGGCGGTGAAGCATCTTCGGGCGGAAGGGGTGGACGGTCTGACCGTACAGCCGCTTCTTTTGCTGCCCGGCCGCGAGTACGATCGGCTGCGTGCAGAGGTGATGCACTGGCAGGGTGATCTCAAATGGCTGCGGGTGGGTTTGCCTCTGCTGGCCTGCGGGGAGGATGTTCGGCGGCTGGCGCTGGCGCTGGCACAGTGGTATACCCCCGGAGAGGGGAGCGTGCTGCTTGTCGGCCACGGAACGGCACATCCCGCCGGGCGCTTTTATGATCGGATTCAGCGGGAACTGATGCAGCTCGGCCGCAAAGACATGAAGGTAGCGCTGCTGCACGGCGGACCGGGCCCGGAACAGCTCCGGCCAATGCTGGGCAGTACCGTCCGGTTGGTGCCGCTGATGCTGGAGGCCGGCCGCCATACGGCCGGCGACCTTGCGGGGGAACATCCAGCGAGCTGGTGTGCCCGGCTGGCAGCAGCCGGATGCAGAGCGGAATGCTGCCTGCACGGCCTTGCTGAGGTGCCCGAGGTACAGGTGATGTTCAGCGAAAAGCTGGAAGCTGTGATGAAAGAACAGCGATAAAACGCAATGGATCTGCAAAAGATCAGGGAGTTCTGGGGAAAAGTAAAAATTTTTTCAAAAAATGCTTGACTTCTTCCGAAAACGGGGTATAATAAAGACACACAAACGGCCCGTTGGTCAAGCGGTTAAGACAGCGGCCTCTCACGCCGTTAACATCGGTTCGATTCCGGTACGGGTCACCAGCAAAAAGCTCAACCATTTGGTTGGGCTTTTTTCTTTTTTTAGCGCTCCTCTTGTGGGGTCCGGGCGTTGCCGGCAGCCTGCGACGTCATGGCCCGGGATTGTTGAAAAGTTGAAAAAAACTGGATGACATTCATAGTTTTTTCAAAAAATACTGTGAATGTTGCCGTGCGCCTGCGTTGAAAAGTGATCTGCAGCTGCGGCGGTCGACATCTGCGTTGCCCGGGCGAGTGGCTGTATGCTATGATGGTGCAGAAAAGATCTGCGCGGATACCTGCTTCGAACAGGAAAGAGGTGTATGCTATGAATTATCCAAACAACGAATGTGCCCTCCCGCTGGAAGAGCGGCTGCGGCAGTATGCGGCGACCGATGCCTATCCGTTCCATATGCCCGGCCACAAGCGGCAGGCGGGGGCGCTGGGCGGCGCACTGCCCGAAGCGCTGGACATCACCGAGATCGACGGCTTTGACGACCTGCACGACCCGGAGGGCGTTCTTGCTGATGCCATGGACCGGGCGGCACGGCTGTACGGCAGCAAAAAGGCCCGTTTTTTGGTCAACGGAAGCACCTGCGGCATTCTGGCCGGCATCCATGCGGCGGCGCCCCGGGGCAGCACGGTGCTGGTGGCCCGCAACTGCCACAAGTCGGTGTATCACGCCATAGAGCTGCTGGATCTCCGCCCGGTGTATCTGGCCCCTGTGATCGACCCGTACTCCGGTGTGGCGGGCAGCATCGACCCGGCCGATGTGGAGACTGCATTGGCGGAGCATCCCGATGCCAGGCTGGTGGTGATCACCTCGCCCACCTACGAGGGTGTGATGAGCGAGCTGCCGGGCATTGCGCTGCGCTGCAGCCGTGCAGGCGTTCCGCTGCTGGTGGATGAGGCGCATGGTGCGCACTTTGGCCTGCGCGGCGGGTTTGCCGCCTCGGCGACGGGCTGTGCCGACCTTGTGGTGCAGAGCCTGCACAAGACCCTGCCCAGCCCCACCCAGACGGCGCTGCTCCACTGGAACAGCAAGCTCATTCCGTTTGAGGCGGTGGAGCATGCACTGGACATCTTCGAGACCAGCAGCCCCAGCTATCCGCTGATGGCAGCCATGGACCACTGCCTGCACTTGCTGGAGGCGGACGGTGAAGCCCTTTTGGCTGCCTGGGCCGACCGAATGGAGCGGTTCGACCGGGCTGTCTGGGGCTTGAAGCGCCTGCGGGTGCTGGGCAAAGGCGGTGATGCCGTGGAGCTCCACCCGGACTTCTGGTACCTGGACCCCAGCAAGATCGTCATTCTGGGGCGCGGTGCAGGGCTGACCGGCCCTGCCCTGATGGCTGCCCTGCGGGAGCGGTTCGGGCTGGAACTGGAGATGGCAGCCGGAGATTATGCCGTGGCCATGACCGGACTGTGCGATACGGACGAGGGGATGGAACGGCTGGTGCGGGCGCTGTGGACGCTGGAACGCGAGGCCGAAGAGGCCAATGTGCCGACCCTTTCGGAGCGAGATCTGCCGCGGCGTGTCCCGGTCCCGGAGTGGGCCGCCCCTGCGGCTGCCTGCCTGCGGGCGGAGCGGGAGTGGCTGCAGCCCCGGCAGGCGGTGGGCCGCATCAGCGCGGAATATGTGTGGGCCTATCCCCCGGGCATTCCGGTGCTGACCCCCGGCGAGCGGGTCGGCATCCGGCAGGCTGAACAGCTTGAATGGATGGCGGCCTGCGGTGTAAGCCTGAAACACACCGGCGGGCGCGAGGGTCTGCTGGCTGTGGTGTGTGAGACAGCCCCTGCGGACCTGTAACGAACTCTGGCTTCCTTCGATTTATAAAGCAGAAAGCGGACCGGCGGGGAGGTGAGGGCGATGCAGGCGGATATGGACCGGATCTACCGGGAACAGGCAGTCCCTGTATACCGCTATCTGCTTGCCCTCACCGGTGATGCGCAGCAGGCTGAGGAGCTGACCCAGCAGGTCTTCTACGAGGCAGTGCGGGGCATCCATCGGTACGATGGAAGCTGCAAGCTTTATGTTTGGCTGTGTCAGATCGGCAAGCGGCGCTGGTATGATCTTTTGCGGCAGAAGAGCCGCAGGGGTGAAGAGCCACTGCCGGAGGAACTCCCGGCAGGCGCGTGCGGTGACCCGGCGGCCTGTGCGGAAACACAGGAGGGGATACAGCGGCTGTACCGCTGCATCCACGCCCTGCCGCCAGACAGCCGCGAGGTGGTGCTGCTGAGGGCGCTGGGCGGCCTGAGCTTTCGGCAGATCGGCGAGATCGTGGGCCAGAGCGAGAACGCGGTGCGGGTGAGGTTCTACCGCGCCAAGAAAACACTGGCGGAAAGGCTGGAGAAGGATGGATAAGACCTGTGTGCTGGTGCAGGAGCTGCTGCCCTTGTATGTGGACGGGGCCTGCACCGCGGAAGGCGCCGCCGTGGTGGCGGAGCATCTGGGCAGCTGCCCTGCCTGCCGCACCGTATGGCAGGAGATGTGTGCGCCGCTGCTCCAGGCGGAGCCGCTGAGTGAGAACAGCGGGGCGGCTTCCGCGCCGGAGGCCCCGTTCAAAAAGGTGAAGCGCCACTATGTGTGGCATACGGTGAAGGCTCTGGTGCTGACCGCGCTGGGGATGTGGTTCATTCTGCTGGCGGCCAACGACCTCATCGGGGGCGACGGCTTTTCGCTGCGGTGTTTCCCGGCCTGGTGGCGGGCCCGCGGAGCGGTGCAAGCGGTGGTGGAACGGGATGAAGCGGCCATCGCCCGGCGGCTGGCTTTCAGCGGGGAGGTGCCCGAAGCGCTGGAAAAGCTGGCGGCAGAGGGTGTGGTCATCACCGGCGGGCGCGCCGTACTGAGTGAGACTTACCTCGAGGATATGTTTCTGCTTTTGACGGTGGAGTTTGAGGTGCAGGCCGACGGGCAGTGCTGGACGGTGCCGTTCACCGGCACCTGCCGAAGCGGGCGGGTGGAGCTGATGTACATCGACCCCGGTTGGCCCGGCTGGGATGCGGAGCGGCCCACCTGGGCAGATGCGCTGGAGCAGGCCCTGTACACCTACGATCCCGGCTGAGGTGTGCACAAAGAGATTGACAAACCACCCACATACGGGTACAATAAGCCTATATGAGCCGCCCTGCCTTTGAACGGCGGGGCACCGGCATTAGGTTTTCGTAAAGGAGTTGTGTACCATGAAGAGAATCCAGACCCTGGATACCCGTGATCTGGCCCAGAGCGCTAAGAACGGCGGCTGCGGCGAGTGCCAGACCTCTTGCCAGTCTGCCTGCAAGACCTCCTGCGGTGTTGCCAACCAGCAGTGCGAGAAGTGCAGCGAGAACAACTAAGCATCGTCTGATCGCTTTGAGAAGGGGCGCCGCCCGGCCGCACTGCGGCTGGCGGCGCTTTTCTTGATATACAGAGAATTTTAGAGAGTTTGGAGTTTATTCGAAAATGATCCATGCCTACAAACTGAACGGCTACAACATCGTGCTGGATGTGTACAGCGGCGCGGTGCACACGGTGGACGACCTGGCCTACGACGTCATCACCGGCTACGAGACCACCGGGCGGGAGGAGCTGATCACCTCCCTGCTGGAGAAGTATGCCCATCTGCCTGAGGTCACCCGGGAGGAGATCGAGGACTGCCTGGCCGATGTGGAGGAGCTGAAGGCCGCAGGCCAGCTCTTTGCCGAGGACGTGTACGCCGACAAGGCCTTTGACTTCAAGAACCGCAGCACCGTGGTCAAGGCGCTGTGCCTGCACGTTGCACACACCTGCAACCTGAACTGCGAGTACTGCTTTGCCAGCCAGGGCAAGTACCACGGCGAGCGCGCCGTTATGAGCTTTGAGGTGGGCAAGCAGGCGCTGGATTTCCTCATTGCCCATTCCGGCAGCCGGGTCAACCTGGAGGTGGACTTCTTCGGCGGCGAGCCGCTGATGAACTGGGATGTGGTGAAGCAGCTGGTGGCTTACGCCCGCAGCCGCGAGGCCGAGTGCAACAAGAAGTTCCGCTTCACCCTCACCACCAATGGCATGCTGGTGGACGACGAGGTCATCGACTTCGCCAACCGGGAGATGCACAACGTGGTGCTGAGCCTGGACGGCCGCAAGGAGGTCCACGACCGCCTGCGTGTCACCGG